>DASWID010000147.1 GCA_036397855.1 Thermodesulfobacteriota bacterium
CCCGGTAGCATAGTGCCATACAGATTTGAAACTCCGCCACTGCTGGAAAGAGATTCGCTCGCGTAGGCCATGTTTAAAATCTCCATCATTTCATCTTGATTTAAATCGAGAAAACTATCCTTACCGGCTAATTGTTTTGCCATTAGATGCAACGCTTCTATCCCCTTTGCGTAGCTGTTCTTCAGCATTTGATTCTTTACTATGGTTTTATCAATTTCGAACACTACACCCGCTTCCCTAGCACCAGGGCTATCGTCACTCGGAATAATCAAAGCAGTTACTTGTTCGACAACCGTCGCTTGATAAGGAGTAAAAAATTCAAATTTATCCTTTAATAGCTTTTGAGAGCTTAAAGGATTTTCCTTTTCTTCCGCCCATAATGAAAACAAGTAGTTTGATGGAAAAAATGAAGATAAAACTGAAAATGAGGTAACAATGTGAATGAATTTTCTTCTGGTCAAGCTATCTGAATCTCTAAAGTCCACTGGGATACCCTTCTATTACCAGCATGATATCACAACACGGAGCTGTTACAAAGATATAGTATATATTTTTTTATTGTAGTGATGTTATTTTTACAAAGATATTAAGTTATATTTAGACAAGCAATACATGAATATAAAAAATCCAAGCATTGCACTGACTGTTTTCATACTCTTAATCCTGGCCGCAATATCGTGCGCATCTTCTCTCATTCCAGCACATCAACCATTAACATCAGAGATCTGGTTTGATGACTTAAAAGACGGATTTGAGATTTTCGAGCAAGAAGGGAATGTATTGGTTCAATCAATTGCAGAATCCCTCTATAGTGATAAAACTTCATTAAGGAATATACCTCCTGATTTCCAAGATGATGCTTCACCCAGGATTGTATTTCTCTCAGTAAGTGATGGCAATACACCCGCATTTGTTGCATTAGGGAGAGGCAATGGTCTCATTAATGCTCTTGATCATGCCTTTTTCAATCTGCGAAAAACACTGCCGGAAGAATACAGACCCCAATGGGTTAAACTGGACATAGTAAAAAAAGTTCATCCATCCGAAAGCGTAAACCCATCAACACAATTAGACTTCGAAAGAAGTCTTAATGGAATAGCCCTCAAGCGGGGAACTGGCTTAGCTTTTCTTCCTGAGGAGCTAGTAGCAAATACGTTGGTTGATAGCAATCAGAGATTGCGATCAGAAAATATAACTAAGTATTTAGAAGCACAACCCATCAAAGCTGATATCTTCGACTCGCTTACTAATCAAGCACCTTTCGAAATCACTCGATTTACTCCGGATAGCTACTTCTATGATGGGAGAGATGCTTTTCGTCTCTATCGCGGACATCGCATGTTCGATGAAACTTTTCCCGAACTATTAATTCAATCCGCAAAGAGTGGCGGAGATTACCTGAAGCGCTCTGTCCACCCTGATGGGAGCTTTGTATACATCTATCGGCCCAAGACTGACGAGGCCTCAGAAGCCTACAATATTTTGCGACACGCCGGCAGTATTTATTCCATGCTGGAGCTCTACCAGGTCACGGGCGATCCCGAACTTCTTCAATCTTCAAAGCGCGCCATTGATTATCTCATCAAATCCATCAAGCCTTGCCAGATAGGAAGTGAAACTTTAGCGTGTGTTGTGGAGGAAAGCAATGTTAAATTAGGAGGAAATGCACTTTCCGTCGTGGCTCTCGCAATATATATTGGGATTACTAATGAAAGAGAGTACATGCCTACGGTTTTAAGGCTTGCAAGATGGATTCAGAGGTCCCAGAAAGAAAGCGGTGAATTCTTCCCCCATAAACAATCCTATCCTGGAGGAGAAGCTTCTCCTTTTGTGTCTCAATACTATCCAGGTGAAGCAATCCTGGCCCTAATGAGAATATATGAATTGAATGGCGATGAGAGCTTTCTGGATTCAGCAGAAAGGGGTGCGCAGTATCTTATAAACGTACGGGATAAAAGCCTGTCCGATTCTGAGCTCAATCACGACCATTGGCTTCTGTACGGCTTAAACGAGTTATATCGTTACAAACCAAACCCCTTATATCTAAACCATTCGATGCGAATAACAAAAGCCATGATACGAAGTCAAAATCGTGACCCTAAATATCCAGACTGGTTTGGAAGTTATTACCGGCCTCCACGTTCCACACCCACGGCGACTCGATCTGAGGGGCTTTATGCCGCATATCAACTCGCCCACGACTTCGGAGACCCCAATGAAGCTGAGCAGATTCTGGAATCTCTAGAGAACGGTATTAGGTTTCAACTGCAAACACAATTTCGACCAGAGTCGGTATTATATCTGAAGAAACCGCAGAGAGCCTTGGGGGGATTTCATAGTAGTCTTACAAACTTTGAAATTCGTAATGACTATGTTCAACACAATATATCCTCCATACTTGGTCTCTACCGCATCCAAAGGAATATGGGGAAAAACGAAGAATTTCCAGTCGAGGAAAAAAGTAAAATCAACCTATTGAAAATATTATTTGTTACAGAAAGAGAATTTAAGGAGTGTTACAGGTTGCTGCTAGATAAGTCTGGTAACCCTAGGGAATTCAAAAAAGTAGTGAGGACAGGAAGAGATGATATTGGACCATATATGGAGATTATGCTTTAACTTCTAATTGGTATATACGTATTTCAAAGCCAAGATCACAGCATGCATCTGGTGCTGAGTGACGTCAATTCGCAAAAGTGGTCCACTACTATGGTTCATTATCCCGCCAACTGCAAGAGGGTCATTTGTCTGATTGGCCATTAAATATTCATTTTGAGATTGAAGGGGTCCACCTACCTGCCAGGTGGTCAATTTATATAGAGCCATATCAATTGTATTTGACAGGTCATTAATAGCTGCTTCATGCTGGCGGGATTTGGCCACTAAGAGGGCAGGGATAATCCCCTCATACGCATAGGCCGTATTCCTTGTGCGCTCGAGAGTACGATGGGTGTGGACCATCCACCAGGAAAGCGCAAGGACATAATCCCCAAAAACCTCTGAATTTTTCCAGCCAGCATCCTGATACTCCCAAAAAGCCATACAACTCCACTGGAAAAATCCCTTTGTAAGAAAAGAGTCCGGGTCATTCCTCCATTGATCAACTGTATAAAACTTTGCCATTTCCAAGGCTGAATCTTCGATCAACGGTATCAGATTTACGTACCCCAGGTATTTAGCTGCCTTTATCAAGCAGAGCAATGCCTCGCCATCAGCATAAGGGTTGAAGTCATCACGTTTCGCTTTCTTACCCAACGAGTAACCACTAGAGAAGTGCTTGTTCTCAAAACGCATGAATTTTAAAAACTCGATGTATCCGTTCAGCTTTGCAGTCAACCCTTCCCGATATTCATTCGGGATTTTTAGTTCTCCAGTTGTGTCCGTACGAAGGTAATCGATTATTGCCAACCCCACAAGGGCAACTGTACCAGTTTGACAGTAAGAATCACCTGGATAAGCGATGAGTAACGACCCTTCCACTGGACCCTTCTGTGTGTGATTGAAGAAGAACTTCATGGCCTTTTCGAGAGAAGCTTTTGTCTTTGGATCCTGATCATACTGATATATCAAAGCCAGACCCCATAGCGCCCCGGCCTGGCGTACCTGATTATCGTTCTTGTCCATTACCTTATTCACAAAGTCGTATTGATAATTGAAGTTCCCTTCTGGCTTCTGATTATTTATTAAGAACCCCTTCCCCAGGTTTAGCGAATCTTCGAGAACCTCACGGGTCATTTCGTTGTTTCTTTGATAACTCTTCCATTGCCGGCTTTTTAGGTATTTATTAAGCCACGAAGGAAACTCCTCCAATGTCACGCGACCTGCAAAACTTGGCGACAGGGATTCTTTTTTCTGCGCCCTTTTGCTATCGGAGACAGTTGTTTCCTTAGTTCTCTTGCCACAACTATCAATACTAATTGACAAACCAAATAAAATGAAAACCAAAAATAACGTTTTCTTTAAAAGATAAAATTTGGTAAAGACATTAAACGTATGCTTCACACAATACCCCCAAATTTTTGGATCATAATTATGTCAATTCCGCCTGATTAATATTGTTATCACAGACAATTTGGATTGTCCAACGGCAAACCCCTACTTGCCATATAGCTTTTAGGTTCTGTTTGGCGGAAGGGTTTTGAGCCGGGGAACGTAGAACTCACCCCATCCCCTAGTGTATCGCCCACTAAACTATAAGGGGATAGAATTGTGGGAACTGTAAACGTAAGGATTCCCGCAGCGGGACTAGAAAGTCCCGCCTATCGTCGATTTATAGCCTAATACAACTGGGTGACCCCAAACACTGTTTTATAGACAATCAAAGAAGATTGTTCGATTCCGAAGTTTATATAAAAAACCGGTTGGCAAAGCCCACCGCACATGAACTTCGTCAACCGGTTGAAACCAGGATGCAAGATTAAAAGCGTTTTACTCTATTACCCCTATTACCTCTACTTCTACTGGCAGAGTTACGAGACAGTTGGAGTTTTCCCAGCTATGGCAACAGCCGGACTTATTCGTCCACGTGCATTGAGGCAACCTTGGACAAAGGAGCCCATCATCATCATCGTCAGCGTCTGCTTGAAAAAGACAATTTACCTCCAAAGTACCAGGCTGGTCTCCAGGTTCGAAGTCATCATCATCGCCTATCTCAGGGCACGAAACCACCCTTGTTACCCCAGTGAGTTTACCTTCGCAGGTACATTTAATGGTTACGTCGCAGTCAGTGACATTACCACCCATACCAGCGAATGCAACCAAAGAAGACCCCATCATACCAACAACAAAAATGAAGATAAACATGTATTTAAGCATGATTTATCTACCTCCTTAAAGAATTTTTAAAGCTAACCCTAAAACCACTCTTGACAATACTTGGTCTTAACTAGTCCATTTGAATCACCCCCTTTCTTCCTTCTAACCTATTGCAAGACAGCAAATCAGATTTGAATTTCAAAATCCTCCTAATTATCCGTGAGCAGGGCGCTCGGGAATCGAAGTGGCTATCATTCAGTGCCATAGGAGAGGTCGAGATATACTTAGGGAAAGATTTTTCGTAAACGAACTTACCAATTGGGATTCTATTTGAGTGTCGGCACTTGAGTCGATGTACCACCATCTCCCTCGCTCCCTCCCTCTTATTAACAGCCCAACGATAGCACATCTAGATATAGCCGTCAAGAAGTTTTCTAAATATATATTGTCATAGCTCCACAGTGGTAACAATTATTTAAACCTTATTATGTAAGAAAACTATGCGTGAGAATTCTTAAGAAATTATTAAGATTTTGTCCACATCTTATTAACCCATCTTATGCATAAACCTTTTCTATCCTGGCTATACCACAAAGAATTGTCCCTGGTCAATTTACCTTTATAATCTACAAATAATGGTATTGACTTTTGGATACGATGCGTGATAGCATGATTGTAAATCTATTTAAAGGGGGATAAAAACATGTTTAGATACTTTGTTTATTTAATGGTAACAGTTGTAATGGCGACTATGGTCTTAATTGCCTGGACACCTACCGCCAAAAGCCAGCTAGATGGCTGTTCCTCATATTGTGAGGCTGCCTTTATTTGTGCTTGCGCCGCAAAACTCGGAGGGAATTTACGCGAGACAAGATGTGAGTTTAGGGGAAGCCAGACATGTGATGCTTGGGGTATTGACATGAACGGTTATGATTATTGTAATTGCGATCCTGATCCAAGGTGTTTCAGTTACAAAGAAAAAGACGAGGTGTGGCTAAGATTTCCTGACTTCATGTACAATCCTTGCATCCCTCCTCCTGCTTAAACGAGAATATAAAATCGCTTTCGGTTATGCTTTTAATAAACTCAGACGGGGAGAATAGGGACTAATCCTATTCCTCTCCGTTATAATGCAGTCACGTCT
>DASWID010000148.1 GCA_036397855.1 Thermodesulfobacteriota bacterium
AGTAACATGCAGGAAAAAAGAGGTGTTAAATCAGACGGAAAGCCGACAATTGGAATCACAATGGGTGATCCAAGCGGCATAGGTCCAGAAATAATTTTAAAGTCTCTCTTTTGTAGCGAAATTCAAAGCATTTGTTCCCCTGTTATTTACGGTGATGCCGAGATATTAAATGAGGCAAAAAAACTAACTGGAATAAAAAATGAATTAAAAATTATAAGCGTTACGAATTTAGACAAAAATGATCTGAGTATTGGAAACCCAAGCGTAAAGGGGGGTGAAGCCAGTATTTTGTACATAAGAGAGGCTGTTAAGCAAGCATTGGAAGGCATAATAGATGCGATCGTGACTGCTCCCATAAGTAAGGAGTCCATTCATCTTGCGGGTTCGATTTATCCTGGACATACAGAGATGCTAAAAGACCTTACAGGTGCTCGAAATGTGGCGATGATGTTTGAAGGAGGAGATTTTCGTGTTGTGCTGGTTACGATACATTGCGCATTGTCCGAGGTGCCGAAATTGATAACACAAAATCGGGTGTTCGATGCGATCGAATTGACTCATAATTCTTTGGTTGAGTTATTCAATATACCGAGTCCCAAAATCGTCGTCTGCGGCTTGAATCCACACGCTGGTGAATCAGGCATCTTTGGGAATGAGGAAATAGAACATATAATACCCGCTGTAAGAAAGGCTAAGGACTTGGGGATAGACGTAACGGGACCACTACCCGCGGACACTATTTTTTATAGGGCACGGCAGGGAATCTGGGACGCAGTCATTACGATGTACCATGATCAGGGTTTGATACCATTCAAGATGCTTTCGTTCGACGATGGTGTAAATGTAACACTGGGTCTTCCGATAATAAGGACTTCGCCGGACCATGGAACAGCGTTTGACATTGCGTGGAGGGGTAAAGCCAATCCTTCGAGTATGATCGCCGCAATCAAGGTTGCGGTGAACCTCGCAAGAAATAGGGCTCCGACTGACAAGCTTTGAAAATATTAATTGGCGTGTTTTTTCTTAATGTATAAGAGTGGTAGGATCTCTCCAGATTTTCCGAAGATGCTCAGGTCGTAAAGGCCTGAATTCGGAGTATGTTCTAAGTTGATTTCTATTACAGGTTTACCTGTCTGCTTTGCGATGAGGCCCAGAGAGGCAGCGGGTTCCACTACGCCGGATGTTCCGACTATCAGCATAACATTACATCTTTCAATAGCAATTAGAGCACTGTCGATTATTGTCATGGGTATCATTTCTCCAAACCAGACAATATTCGGTCGGCCAATTGAGTTGCAGTGCCTACAGATTGGGGGCAATTCTTTAAAAGGCACTTCGTGGTTCTGTTCGATTTTGCCACACTTTGTGCACCTTACCTGCCAAAGATTCCCATGCATCTCGATAATATTACGACTACCGGCTAGCTGGTGCAATCCATCGATGTTTTGAGTTATAAGAGTAAAATCTGGTATTTGGTTCTCGAGTTCGGCAAGTGCATAATGACCTGGATTAGGCTTTGCATCTCTGACTATCTTTCTTCTCCACTCATACCATTCCCAGACGAGCTTTGGGTCCTTTGAGAAGGCCTCTGGTGTGGCAAGGTCTTCCGAGCGGAAGTTTCTCCAGAGCCCGTTTTCCCCCCTAAATGTGGGTATTCCGCTCTCTGCAGAAATTCCCGCACCTGTGAGCACCGTTATATTTGTTGAATTATCGATTAGCCTTTTCGCCTCTAAAATCCCTTTTTCCATTTTCAATTTGTAGGTTTAAATAGCTCCTCCAATATAATTTATAGTAATTGTACAAATTATCAATTTGATGCGTGACTTATCTAATCTTCAGGGTAACTAATGGGAAAAAAAGCTTGCCTCACTTTGTGATTGCGTTGATCGTCTTGCTGACAATTCCAGACTCAATAGGAGAGGAATGGGTACGCGCTGTGACCTATAAGAAAGATAAAATAGAATCTTTTGTAGATGCGGATAGCATAACCGATGACGGGAATTTGAAAAAATTCAAGACGTATCACAATTTCAGGGGTTATAAAAAATTTAGAGTGATTCCTATCGAGAAGCTTATCTGTAAGACTGTTGTCAATTGTGACGATAAAACTATAGGATATGAGGAGGAGCAGTTAGAACTAAGAGACGGAAGAATTGCTGTAAAAGAATTAAAGCTCGAGGTGAAACCCGTGTCAAATTGCGTAGATGAAGGGATCTCGATTTTCGTATGTGGGTATGAAGAAAAAAGGTGAACGCTTCTTTGGTTTTAGATTCATTTTAAGGACTAAATCTGTTTAAGTTATTGTAAGTTCTTGATCTTTATAAAAAAATATTATATGGTAAGAAATACTACCCTTGGAGGGGGATATGAAATTCAAAGACGAACTGGTGACTTATTGTTTAATTTTCATGCTTTTTGTAATCACGGGATGTGCATTTGCCTCAGGAGCTGCACTGGGAACTGCCGCCGGATTCACAGGGGGTTACCTTTTGAGGGATCATGGTTATGAGATCCGAGACCCGATCGCAAAACAATGACTTAAGTTAATTTTATGTTCTTTTGGTCAGCATAAGTGATATGCTTTTTTGGAATTTGTTTTTAAATGAAAATGACGAGGAAGGGAGAAAGATGAGAAAAAGATTAATTATACTTACCGTTTCAATATTCGCCGTTTCTGTATTTTTTACCGGCGCTTGGGCCGAAGATTGGATTTTTGTTACAAGTACGGGAAATGGGAAGTACGGATCGTACGTAGACATGGATAGCATATCAGAGAAGGGGAATTTAAGGTACTTCGATATGTATCATCATCTCAAGGGTAGCAAGTCGTATAAGGACTTTCCGATTGAGAGATTATATTCCAAAAGTTATGTTAATTGTGATGCGAGGACAATCGGATATATTGAAGTTACTTATGAATGGGTCAACAGAATGGAAAAGATTACCATGAACATCCCCGGGAGTAGCGAAGTTGCATCATCTATGCCGGTTAAACCCAATAGTGTGGATGAGGCTATCTTGGATTTTGTTTGCAATTACAAAAAAGAGGACTCAAATTAATATTATTATGGGTAATAATATTGTATTGTTGCTATCCTATAACATGAAAACAGCTTATACGAATCCGATTTAGTCGATATTTTAGACATTCAACTGTTTCGAGATTCTTGACAATTCACCCTTTGCACTTAACCTTATTTCGTGCTTTCTGATTATATACCAATTTTAATTATTTTGTTTCTATCGACACTTCTTGCTGCCGTACTTCTTGGTATTTCATATATTCTGGGACCAAGAAGACATGTGGGGCGAAAGCTCACCCCATAT
>DASWID010000149.1 GCA_036397855.1 Thermodesulfobacteriota bacterium
ACAACCCGTATTCCTGACTCCCGACATTGCAGGATAGACTCTCGAACATCAGAGCGTGGCGGATCTAAAAGACAAGCAAGGCCAAGAAAGGTTAGATTTTCATATGGATTGACAGTTTCATCAGAAACCACCTTAGTGGCAAGAGCCAACATACGAAACCCTTTCTGTGCGAGTTCAGTGTTACGCTCCAGCCATCTTTTTCGAAGTGACGGCGAAAGTTCATTCTTATCACCAGAACTAACAAGACTGGTGCTCACGTCGAGCACAGATTCGGGAGCACCCTTCACCGCAACCCGATAGCGACCATTTTCCTTATGAAACGTAGCCATCATGTTGAGTGCGGGATCAAAGGATTCCTCTCTTACTTCGGGTGCAGTCTTAATGATCTCCTCACGATATATTCCTGCCTTTGCACCAGCAACCAGGAGTGACAATTCAAGCGGTTCACCCAAGGCCTTTTCCTCAGCCCCTTTTCTTAAAGTCGCATTATTACAAAGTACGCCTATCTCAAGAATATCTCGTACTGCTTTTTCACTCAGAGGATCGATCACCTTTCCATTAAATATAAAATCTCCTTTCCTGCTTAATTGTTCGCCAGTTATCTCGAACTCTCCTGAATCAGTTTCTATCCTGGTCACTGTCATCCTGTTTTCGGTTAAAGTGCCTGTCTTGTCGGTACAGATTATATTAGTCGAACCTAAGGTTTCGACCGCAGAAAGTCGATTTATCAATGCATTACGCCTGGCCATACGCATCATCCCCCGGGCGAGAGCTATTGTTGCAACAATCGGCAATCCTTCAGGTATAGCCGCGACAGCCAGTGCGATAGCCGTTTCAATCATGAGAATTAATTCCTTTCCACGTATGACGCCGAGAATAGCGATAATTCCAGTAATCGCCAGGGTAGCCCAAATTAGATTTTGACCAAGAAGTTCCAGTCGTCTTTCGAGCGGCGTGGTCTCTTCCTTTGCCTCTTCCACTAAAGAAGCGATCTGACCGAGCTCCGTATTTATCCCCGTGGAGACAACAACTCCCTCACACGATCCCCGAGTTAAAGATGTGCCCATGTATACCATGTTGGTGCGTTCCGCAAGAGGTGCATCTTCTTCAATAGGCTCCGTCCGCTTTGAAACTGGGATAGACTCGCCCGTCAGAGAAGACTCGTCGGCCTGAAGCTTTGAGGCTTCTATTAGCCTGATATCGGACGGTACAAGGTCACCCCCCTCGAGGATCACTATATCGCCCGGAACGAGCTCTTCGGCAAAAACCTCCTGCAAGTGACCATCGCGCCGAACCCTGGTATTTATTCTAACCATGCGCCTCAATGCCTCCATAGAACGGATGGCCCTAATCTCCATTACAAAACCTATAGCTGCATTAATAAAAATCACAACTACTATCGCCACACCCTCTATAACATCCCCAAAGGCGAAGGAGACAAGAGCAGCGGCGGCGAGGAGCAGGACTATAAGACTCTTGAACTGATTGAGAAGGACGATAAAGGCGCTTTTCCCTTTCGCCTCCTTAAGACGGTTAGGTCCGTGTCTTTTCAGTCTTGTCTTAACCTCGGATGTGCTTAGCCCTTTAGTTGGTTCGACGTCAAAATCCCTGAGCACATCTTCCTTTTTTTTGTTGAAAGGTACGATTTGAACTCTCCTTCAATTACTCAGCTCAAAAATCGTGAAGCTATTTACAAACTAATAGATAATAAACCGTCTCTAATTCCCCGATGCAACCATCATAGGCCTTGCGAGCAAAAGTTGAAATGTGAATCCAATGACATATGGATTCCCTATAAAGCTTGTCCCCCCATACACCTAGCGGGGAACATTCGACGATTACCGAGTATGGAAAACCGATAATGCTTCTGCTCACATGTTATCGGAGAAAAACATTTAACCTAAATTATTCAAGGCGCCATTAGACGCATGAAATGTAAATCTATATCTCGATGTCCTAAAGCTATAAGGGTATAATGCTATTTTCAATTCATTAAGCATGATGAACTAGCCGCTTAATCTCTATCTCATCGTGTACAAAACAAGTATAGCTACAAAATAGACTACTAGAATACCAATAGAATCCCAGGCAAATATCAGGGGTTTTTTGCTGGCCCTATAGGTCAAACCTATGATCGCGATCGCTGTCATCAATATTCCAGAACTAGCAGGGATTATTTGTTTTTGCGAAACATAGGAAAGAATCGGTCCCTTTATATATAAAATATCATCCAGTGCCAATACACAACAGTTAAATAGATTACTCCCCAAAAGGTTGCCGACTGCGAGATCTACCGCCCCAATTCTAACAGCAGCTATCGTTACTACTACCTCAGGCAACGATGTCGAAACAGCTATAAACATAGTACCTACAAAGGTTTGGCTAAGACCAGTAACTGCGGCAATCTCCTGTCCAACATGTGGGAGATAGGTAGCCGCGCCAATTAATATCAGTGCATTTAAGGAATACATCCCGTAGGCTCGTGATTTAGAAACTCTATCATATAGAAGCTCCTCCGTTATCTCCTTAATGATTTTGGAAATTCGAATCTTTTCATACAAGAAAATAATCCTCATTGCAATAAAGTAGACAGGAATAATTATCAAACTATATAAACCAACCCAGCCGATCGAAGTAAAATTCGAGCCCATAAAAAGACCCAGGCTTACTAAGCCAAGCATGAATATGCCGAAGCTTGCCGAAAGAACATGCCCTTCATGAACCCTTGTCGAGATCGGCACAGAGCCAACTATCGCATCGAGTAAAGCAATAATGAGAATATTAAACATGCAACTTCCAAGTAAATCTCCTGCCGTAATATTAGGGAGATCAAATATGGTTACAGAGCTGATACCGGTGATTAATTCGGGCAAAGAAGTAATGGAAGCCATAAGGATAACGCCTATCCATGTTCTTCCTAACCCCGTTTTCTCAGCGATTATGTCACCGTATTTTGCGAGTCTCCAACCGGAGAAAAATATTATCACCGCAAGGGCTATGAATTGAATCGATATGTGCACAAATTCTCTCTTAAACTTGGCTGTGTTGGATTCTACCTATTTGAAGACTGCAGTCAGAATGCTTAAACCCAGTGTGAAGGCCTATCGAAACGGAATGCAACGCTAATTATAATCGAATTGTCCACCAAATGAAGCTCCCTGAAGCAAGCGCCGAGTTGAAGAATGGGGACAGTCCACGAATGTACGGTCCAAATTTGCTTCTCATTTTCCTTGATCACATTTCTCTATGCCCATATTTATCCTTAAGCTCTCTCACAACCTCTGGATCAGCAAGAGTCGTTGTATCCCCGAGAACCCTTCCTTCCGATATGTCCCTTAGGAGTCTGCGCATGATTTTGCCGCTCCTTGTCTTTGGAAGCTCCGCAGTAAATATGATGTTATCTGGCCTAGCTATTCCTCCTATTTTCTTTACGACGTGATTCTTTAATTCATTCAATAAATTTAAATCTGCCTTCACCCCGTGCTTTAGGCTTGCAAAGGCAACAATCGACTGTCCCTTTAACTCATCGGATTTACCAATAACAGCGGCCTCCGCTACAGCGTGGTGATCGACCAGCGCACTTTCCACCTCCATCGTGCTTATCCTGTGTCCAGCTACATTCATAACGTCATCTACTCTACCCAAAATCCATAGGTATCCATCTCTGTCCTTATTCGCCCAGTCCCCAGTGAAATACCTGTTGGTGAATCTGTTCCAATATTCATCGATATATCGCTTCGGATCTCCATAAACGGTGCTTAGCATAGCCGGCCATGGATTATTAATGACAAGATATCCTAACCCTTCTTTAATACTATTTCCCAGTTCATTTACCACATCAGCATCAATACCAGGAAATGGCAGAGTTGCGGATCCGGGTTTAAGCCTTGTGACACCGGGGAGCGGAGTAATAAGTATCATTCCGGTTTCTGTCTGCCACCAGGTATCAACGATGGGGCATCTCTTTTTACCGATGTTCAGGTAATACCACATCCAGGCTTCAGGGTTAATGGGTTCTCCCACCGACCCTAAAAGACGGAGAGTTGAAAGATTATATTGTTCGAGATATTCCTCTCCCCATTTCATAAATGCGCGGATTGCGGTTGGAGCAGTATAAAAAACTGTTACACCATATTTTTCCACCATACTCCACCATCTTCCAATATCCGGGTATTTTGGAGAACCCTCATATAGGACGGTCGTTGCTCCATTTGCAAGCGGTCCATAAACCACGTAGCTATGCCCGGTTACCCACCCAATGTCCGCAGTACACCAAAATGTGTCTTCCTCTTTCAGATCAAATACCAGTTTAGTGGTTGCACATACGCCTGTTAAATAACCCCCGGTGGTATGTACAATACCTTTCGGCTTTCCCGTAGTTCCGCTTGTATATAGGATGAAAAGCATATCTTCGCTATCCATCTTTTCTGGCTCACAATAAGGGGACGCACCTTTCATAAGATCGTGCCACCAAAAATCTCTCCCTTTTTTCATTCGGACGCTTTCTTTATCTCCAATCCTTTTTACAACAACTACATTCTTTACGGTCGGTGTTTTTGTGAGAGCCTCATCGGAATTCTGTTTTAGAGTCACTACCTTCCCGTTCCTGTAACCACCATCCGCCGTGATGAGTACCTTTGATTTTGAATCGATTATCCTGCTTCTCAAGCTCTCCGCACTAAATCCCCCAAACACCACGTTGTGTGGCGCTCCTATCCTCGCACAGGCAAGCATTGCAATCGGAAGCTCAGGAACCATCGGTAGGTAAATCGTTACCCTATCTCCCTTCTTGACTCCAAGCTTTTTTAGCACATCTGCAAATTTATTTACTTCTCTGTATAAATCCCAGAACGTTAAAACTGAAGTTTCTCCTGGCTCCCCCTCCCAGACAATCGCCGCCTTGTTTTTCCGAGAAGTGGTTATATGCCGGTCGAGACAGTTATAAGATACGTTCATCTTTCCACCAACGAACCATTTAGAATGTGGAGGTTTCCACTCCAACACTTTTCTCCATTTTTTATACCAATGAAGTTCATCGGCAAAACCTTCCCAGAAAGCCTCCGGATTCTTTTTAGCTCTATTATAAATCGATTCATCCCTGACAATTGCCCTATCCCTAAATCTCTTACTTGGAGTAAACGTTCTTTTCTCGCCAACTGAGCCCTCGATGCTTTTCTGATGTTTTGGCATGATTTCCTTGCTCCTTTCTCTAGAAATTGAATAGTCTTAAGCTCGAGTATATTATTGAACTTTCTCGTGCACGACTTTTGTTATTTGGCTCTTTTCTAACTAATCATCTCATAAGAATCGCACATTTTCGGTTAAGCAAAGTTATCTTCATAAACGAATTTAATGCTCGACTTCATTAATTTCCCGTCATATAGTAATCAACATTACAGACTGGAGCGAATTGGCAATAATTATGCCAACACCACGTATTTAGCAGTCCCATTCCATGCTTTGTTAAAAAGGGGTGAAGAGATATCCGTGCAATGAGCTTATCCAATAAATTCGGTATTTATGACGAGCTCATGTAAATTTCATGCGTATAAGCACACTTTGTCTTTGACACTTGTGGAGTGCTTCACCTGATCTACATGATTAGCGGTAATTTTATCGCATCAGAAATATTCCACAAGTTGATTGCCCTTTGTTGTTTTTTTCAGTAATATCAGGGCTGCTAATATTTTTCGACACCTTGGCGCAGCTACGTGCTTGAGGAAATCGAATTTGAGTATAACGCCGTTCTTAGTCCTACTGATACACGTTGTGGCAGCCATTATTTGGCTTGGCGGGATGTTTTTTATTTCACTTGTACTGGTCCCGTCGCTAAGAAAATTAGAACCTCCAATAAAACGAACAGAGATACTTTCCGCGACTGGCAGAAGATTTAGTCTGGTGAGTTGGACAGCTATTCTGGTACTTTTGGTTACCGGCGTTATTAATTCAGTAAACCGTGGCGTTACAATTGATTTAATTTCATCGGGCAAAATCTTTTCCTCTCACTTCGGTATGATACTTACATTTAAGGTATTCTTAGTGCTCGTTATGATATTGATAAGTGCGATCCACGACTTTATACTAGGGCCTAAATTAATTAAGCTAACCGAACTTGGCAGATCCAGCCAGGACTCCGCGAAGTCTCTTGGGAAAAAACGCAAACTCGTTTCCTGGCTCGCCAGAATTAATGCATTACTAGGGATTATAGTAGTAGCATGCGCCGTGATGCTTGGTTGAAATATACAGCTCTATAGGGAGTAGAGAACATGGCCGAAAATTATGCGTTCGTCGCTGACTTATGTAAGGAGATTGGAGATATTCC
>DASWID010000150.1 GCA_036397855.1 Thermodesulfobacteriota bacterium
TTACATTGCTGATTTTTTAAGCTCAATATCTTCATAATGAGTAAATCTATTTCTTCCCTTCCGTTTCGAATCGTAAAGTGCGCGGTCGGTTTTTTCAATTAGCAGGTCCTTACTAGAAGCATTATTAGGATACGTTGCAACACCAAAGCTGAAGGTGACATCAGGTGCATCAGCATCTTTCGGCGAGATTGCCTTTCTCAGATTATCCTGTAACTTTTGTGTCAAAATTATCGCATTTTCTTTATCTGTGTTTGGAAGTACAATTGCGAACTCGTCCCCACCGTATCTTGCTGCAATGTCCGTTTTCCTGATGGATCTGGAAATCGTTTTGCCAGTGCAAGATAGAACCCAATCTCCCTCCTTATGACCATAGTTATCGTTTATATCCTTAAGGTTATCGACATCAATCATGATAAGCGTGACCTGCTCCGAATATCTATCGGACCTATCAAGAGAATGAGATAACATTTCCTGAAAATGGCTACGATTGTAAAGCCCGGTCAGACCATCCCTTATTGCAAGTTCCTTTATTTTGAGATAGTTAATTGAGTTTTGAATAACATTGGTAGTTTCCTGACAAATATAGCTGACTAAACTCCTTTCCCTTTCGTTAAATGGGAGGTTAGTTTTTCTGCCAATGACTAAACATCCCAAAATATTGTCGCTATATGCGCTACTATCAACAGATGCTTGTACTAGGGGGCAGACCATTATTGATTTTATTAATTTGATCCCCAATGCAAAATCAATTTCCTTACCAAATACGCTTCTATAAATGCGGCTTGAAGAAATATCATCGAAATATAGAATCTTTTTGTTCTTATTTACCAAGCCTATTAAGGTGTTTTGATGCAATATGGTGGTTTCAATTGAGTTTTTTAAATCAACGTTTAATGTCTTCTTCAGTTCGCTACTGTTCATTTCAGCATTCGAAAGGGTTATCCCGAGAAAATCGGCTTCCATGAAGTTATCCAGTGTTTTTAAAACGTGGTCAAATGTATAATCAATTTCCTGTGTAGAGTTGAGATTCTTTGTAAACCCGTATATGGCATTGAGTTCTTTATAACTCGTGTATACCTTTTGTGATAGTTTAAAGTTTTCGAGAATCATTCCTATTCTGTCCGAAATCACACATGTTATATGTTTTTCAGATTGACCAAACGCATCTTTCTCAAGACTGTCAACAACAAGCACGCCAATTAGTTCCTCTGATTTATTTCCTCGGTCTTCTTCGCGCTCGATTACAATTGGCATCGCAAAGAGGGATTTAACTGGAAGTTCTTTTTTGTAGTAGAAGAGATTTTTATCTCCCTTTCGCAAGTTTTCAGCCGTAAAGGGTGTATTGGTTTTCAGCACCCATCCAAAATAACCGGTCCGAAAGTTTAGTCTCTGTCCTATATCTATGGAATCTGGAATTTCGGATGTAAAATCTTCAATTTCAAAAAGCCCATCTTCTCTTTTTAAATACAATAAGATGGTATGAGAAGATAAAAATTCCTTCAGTAGCCTTAAAGATTCATTTATTGCCCTTTTTACTTCCTTGAGCTTATTAGGTTCATTTTCGCTCAGTTTTGTATCTTTTACATTGTGGAAGATGCCTGGAATCTCTATTTGCTCAATTTTCTCATTATTCTTAAATATATTAGTGGGCATAAAGCTGTTTTTTCTTAATACGTACCCTAAACCATATGTCGATAGAAAAAGAGGAAAAATCCAAAAGATTGTATTATTAAGCGGGTTAATTAATTGAAGGACTATGATTAGTAATGTCGCCAGGGTCGCCCCCTGCCATCCTGCATATGCAAACAGTAGAGGTGTAACTATATAGAAAGATGGAAATAGATCTTTGCCTGCCGCTTGTACCAGTACGTTTAGACACAGGGTAATTAGAAGTGCAGTCTCAATTTTGACTAAAGGGTTCGCTGATGTGCTTTCTTTTTTGAGAAACGTATAGATTACATATAGTGTCGAAACAGACAAAAGAGTTGCCGCGATTAATGAGTATGTGTTTAAAGTATGAAAACCGTTTTTGAATAGTAAAGTAAGTGTAAAGATCGATAACAAAAGAGTGTAAACCCTTTTGATGATGTGTTTAGGTCGGTTTAAACTATTCTTGGAATTTATAAATCTTCTCACTTTGTTTAATCATCCCCAGCTCTTCTCTTGCAATCTTTTCTATGATAGGAATTTCAGTGTTGAGGATTGTAATTTGTTTTTGCAACTTCTCGTTTTCCGTCTTTAGACGTTCTATTCTTTTCTTTATCTCATTATTTTCTCTGTATAGTGAATACACCTTTGTAATTTCTTTTGTGAAAGTGTATGCAACGAGAGAAATGCATACCAGAATAAGAATAGTCTTGCCTATGAATTTTGTCATGTTATAGGAGTATCACATCGCCTGATATAAACGGATTTGATCTTCTCTCGATTCCTATGGTCGTATAAGGTCCATGGCCCGGGTAAACATTATAGGAATCTGGGAGCGTCATAAGTTTGGTCTTTATAGAACGAACTAATTCACGCATCGACGTTCCACCCGTTAGATCCACTCTTCCAACACTTCCTGCAAAAAGGGTGTCACCGGAAATTACGTGGTCATTAATCAATAGGCAAATGCTTCCGAATGTATGACCCGGTGTGTGAATTACTCTGGCCGTGTAATTCCCGATTCGTATTTCGTCGCCCTCTTCGATAAATTTGTCGATCTTGGGTACCTTGACGCCCGAGAATTCGGGAAATCGCATTGCTGACTCGGGCAGTGCATTAAGTACCGGCTCTTCTTCAGGGTGAAGGTAGAATTCGGCTTCCAGCGCTTGCTTCGCTTCTTCAACCCCCGCTGCATGATCAATATGTGCGTGAGTGTTTATTATTCTTTTAACAATAAGTCCCGAATTATCTATATCGTCTAGAATTTCTTTCACTTGGCTCCCGGGATCGATAAGGATAGCATCAAGAGTTTCCCCATCACCGATTATGTAGCTGTTTGTTAGGAAGCTCCCACCTGGTATGCACTTAATTATTATATCATTCATCGCTTTTACTATATTAATATTTTACCGTGAAATCACTGAATTCGTCCATAAATGGCTGCCATTTGACTTCGATCTTGGTTACATGTGCGTGCTTAGGTCCTTGTTTGCTCCAATCCACCATTCTTTCGAGGTCTTCTTTCTTACCTTCCGCTACGATTTCAACAGTGCCGTCAATTCTGTTCTTTACCCATCCATTAAGGTCAAGCTCTATTGCTTTTTCTTTAGTCCTTGCTCTATAGAATACACCTTGGACTCTCCCGTGCACTATGATGTTGACCCTTTCTTTAGCCATCCTCCAAGCTCAGGTTACCAAAACGTACGATTAGTGTCAACAAAATGGTATGGGATCACACCATATTTATCGATGTTTTGAGGAAGCAGGTCACCGGAGATTAATTTTTTGGAGAATTTCGTGGATGTTTAATTAGCCTGATTTCGGTACACGGATAATCTTTAATCATCGACTGTAAAGTGCTGTTGTTTCGAACAGCGTTGACACCTATTATACTGAGATGTATTTTGTTTTAAGGTATGGGCGAATATAAAGCTTGGTTTCAATGCATAAATGAGGACTGTGAAGAAAAATATCAACTAGATCAAATAATTTATCGCTGCGTGAAGTGTTCAAACTTACTCGAAGTAGTGCACGACATGGACTCTCTTCGCCGAAAGACTTCACAACAGTGGAAAGACCTTTTTGATGACCGCTACAGAAGACAAATTTGGCCCTATGGAAGCTCTGTGTGGGGCAAAAAGGAGTGGGTTTGTCCCTACGTGGAGGAGAACAACACTGTTTCGATGTATGAGGGTGCTACAAACCTTTTCTGGGCTGACAGATTTGGAAAGCAGGTAAAAGTTGAAGACCTCTGGATTAAGATGTGCGGTAATAGTCATACCGGTTCATTTAAAGATCTGGGGATGACGGTGTTGGTGTCTGTTGTTAAACAGATGATCGCGGATGGTAAGGAGATCCCCGCTGCCGCTTGTGCATCTACAGGGGATACATCAGCGGCCCTTGCCGCGTATTGCGCTGCGGCGGGAATACCGGCAATAGTCTTTCTTCCTAAGGATAAGGTTTCTATTGCTCAGCTCGTCCAACCGCTGGCCAATGGGGCCCTCGTTCTTTCAATTGATACAGATTTTGATGGTTGCATGGAAATGGTTCAAAGAATATGTGATGACCATAATATCTATCTTGCTAACTCTATGAACTCTCTGCGCATTGAGGGGCAGAAAACGGTGAGCATTGAGCTCTGCCAGCAGTTTGACTGGGAGGTCCCGGACTGGGTGATCATTCCGGGGGGAAATCTCGGTAATATATCCGCGCTAGGCAAGGGTTTCTTGATTATGTATGATCTTGGACTAATTGACAGACTGCCCCGTTTGGTTTGCGCACAGGCACAGAATGCTAACCCACTATATTTAAGCTACCTAAAGGGATTCGAAGAATTCCATCCTGTTAAAGCAAAGAAGACCCTTGCAAGCGCAATACAAATTGGTAATCCGGTTAGTGTAAATAAGGCGATCAACACCCTTAAGGTCTTTGACGGGATCGTTGAGCAGGCTAGTGAGGCAGAGCTATCAGACTCAGCAGCGCTTGTTGATAGGACGGGGACTTTCAACTGTCCCCATACGGGTGTTGCCATTGCAGTTTTTCTAAAACTCCTTCAGCGGAAGATATTTAAACCCGATGATAGAATTGTGTTAATTTCCACCGCACATGGCCTTAAATTCGTCGAATTTAAAATTGGCTATCATAGGGGTGAAATTGAAGGAGTCGTCTCGAAATATGCGAACAAGCCTGTAGAGCTTCCCAATAATTATCGAGCGATAGAGGAAGCAATTTTTAAAAATATAAGCATCCCGTAATTTGGGTGGGATGTTAGTTCC
>DASWID010000151.1 GCA_036397855.1 Thermodesulfobacteriota bacterium
ACTGACATGATCAACGGCTGTGAAATTATTGAAACGCCGCGTGAGGTCGATTGCCTCTATGGCGATTATTCTATCCTCGGTTTTCCTTGGCGGTATTGTCAACTTACGGTGGCCCCGCCTTTTCTCCTCTGGTAGTAAATTGATGAATGTCTCTTCGAGGTTGATAGCACCGCTCAGTGATTTAAGTTCATCAGGGCTGCCAGTGGCGAGTATTTTGCCCGCATCCATTGCCACCAATATGTCGAAATTCTCGGCCTCTTCCATATATGCGGTAGCAACCAAAACTCCTATGTCTTCTCTTCTCGATCTTATTCGTCCTATGAGGTCCCAGAATTGGCGACGGGAGAGGGGATCTACTCCGGTTGTTGGTTCGTCGAGGATTAGCAGCTCCGGGTCGTGAATTAGTGCACAGCAAAGACCAAGTTTTTGCTTCATCCCCCCCGAGAGTTTTCCCGCCGCTCGATTTGCAAATGTCTTTAGACCCGTGCTAATGAGTAATTCATCAATACGCCTTTTCCTCTCCTCTCTTGACAGTCCAAACAGTCTGGCGAAGAAGTCAACATTTTCATAAACTGATAGAGTCGGATAGAGGTTGTGACCAAGCCCCTGTGGCATGTAGGCTATTCGTGGTAGGATTGAATGCCGATGATTTGCATCTGCCATATTACCACCGAGCACTTCTACTGATCCACGGTGAATCTTTCGAATCCCTGAAATCAAAGAAAGTAATGTCGATTTTCCCACTCCATCGGGGCCAATAAATCCAACAAGGCATCCCGAAGTGATCTGCAGGTTGACATCATCCAGAGCTAAGGTTTTACCATATCTCTGTGTTACTCCAGATATATCTACTAGGAAATTGGATGATTTGGCTTCACCGACCATGTTAAAGCTCTGGAAATTTGTTTAGATTTTCTGGCCATTTGGCCTCTGGATTGAGACGAACATAGGCCACACCAGGTATTCCTGGTTTTACCCAAGCTTGATATTTCGTAAGCACTCTTGGATCAATCTGGACCTTAACCCTAAATACTAACTTGTGGCGTTCGGAGGTGGTTTCCACCTCTTTTGGTGTGAACTGCGCTTTTGCAGAAACGAAAGATACCCATGCTGGAACAGCAAGATCAGTGGCCGTATCCGCAACAATTCTGGCTTCTGCTCCAATAGCTACTCTTCCTGCATCCCTTTCTGGTAAGAATATAGTCATATACACGTCCGTGAGGTCAATGATTGTTAATATTTTTCCACCAGAGGGAATGACCTCTCCGGGTTCTGCGAGCCGATATTGTACTCGTCCAGTGATGGGGGTTTTGAGTATACTATCTTCGATGTCAGACTTGATTCGTTCAGTTTCCGCCCGTGCAGCTTCAATCGATGATTCCGCTCCAGCTACCTGAGTTTCGGCTGCCGCATACGAAGCAGATGCAGTCTCTTCCTTTGTTCTAGCTTGATCATATTCCTCGAGCGAGATGTTCCCATCCACATATAGTTTCTCAGCTCTCATCAGGTTCCTCTTTGCCAGATTGCATTCGCTCTCTCGTTGCTTTACGATTGCCTCTGCATATGCCTTTTCTTTCATAGCCTGCTGCAACTTTGCTTCTGCTTGCCTGAGCTGCGCTTCGAGCGATTCGGTATCCATCCGCGCAACCACTTGTCCTGCTTTCACTAGGTCGCCTTCATCGAAGAGGATTTCGTCAATTCGGCCCTGAAACTTTGTCGCAATGTCGACTTCAGTCGCTTCAATTCGACCATTGCCTTCAGCGAATCCCTCAAGTGGCGGCCTGCGTAAATAAAACCACCAGGCGGCCGCACCCAATATAATCAGGGCTAAAATGATTACGGATAGGAGTAATTTTTTTGATTTGGTATAGGTCAATGAACTCGGTCCCACTCTAAGAATACAGAATAATAAAAATTTTAGTATGATCTGGACAAATTTATATTTGTCTTCACATAGTAATAATGGCGCTGCAACTATTGTGCCATTAAGAGGAGATTTTTAGTTTCAAAAATTAGTAATCAAAGAATATCGGGTGAAATTTTAAATTTTGCCCTTTTGCCTGTTACCATTATCCAGAGTACAATAAAATTTGATGTTTCCACCGGGCATCAATCAGATATTTTACGATCAGAAACGTAATTTTTTTCAATTGATAAATTTATTCAATAGGAAAAATCGAACACATCACTACTTAAGTAGGATAATCGGTTTTGTAGATTGATTAAGCGGGTTAAAACTAAATGTAATCTTATTCCTCTGTATCGTTCTTTATATATATCTGGTTTCCGAAAATGGGTGGGAGAGTAGAGTCCATATAGGGTCTCCCCGAATACCAGAGGAAGGATGGTGGATAATCTGCCCTCTTGGATGGGGTGCTTATTTGAAAATGCCATAAGTTAATTGGGTTATCCTGCTTATTGTATTTCCGTTGGAATTCAAGATTTTCTTCTTCAGCCATAATTGAAACTGAAAGAAGTGAG
>DASWID010000152.1 GCA_036397855.1 Thermodesulfobacteriota bacterium
GTTACAAATGAAATCAGTGTAATTAATGATGACAGAAGAACCTTTGTATTAATCATTGTATAGTTAATAAACTCACTTTTATCAAAGATGTTTCAGAGCTGGAAATAGCAAAAGGAAATGCATCCTCTATTTATGGAGAATGAAATTATTGTACCCCCACCTCCATCCTCTCCCACTCGTGGGGGAGGAGATATAAAGTCCCTCTTTCTTAAAGAGCCTGTCATGAGTCCATCGAATGGGGATTTAGGGAGATTTTAACGTCTCCGCTTCTGATTTTCTTAATACTGAAACAAGTTCAGCACAGGCCGCAATTTTTGGAAGGCCGACTTAAAGGATTTTTTCTCCCCCGCTTTCAATAAAATATGGAAATAAGTAATTGTTATTCATCACTGACTTCAGCAAGCGGCTTACCATTCCAATGCTCAAACGTTGCAAAAGATGAGACTGGTTTTCGCTTTAGTCTGGTTAGGTGCTTGACCGGCTTTCCAAGCGGTATAATTGCGGATACTGCAAAGTGTTCGGGAATACCTAAGAGTTCCTGCAGCTTGGGTTCCTGTGAAATTGCTAAGGTTGTAATCGTCCCACTATAGCCTTCATGTCTGGCGGCAAGCAATATGTTCCAGATAAATGGATAAATTGAAGCGCCGCTGACTACACCGACACGGTTCAAATATTGATCCATTGATGCAACCACCTTCAGATCGACACACACGACGAGCACAACAGCCGCTTGTAGGTATGGTTTTGTAAAATGGGATGGCGCAGGTGTGAGTTCAATCGTTCGAGCGTCAACATTCGTCGGATCGACAGTGTTCCAGGGATTCTCCCCAGCTTCTATTTGTGCTGAATACCGCTTTGCAGCCGGTATGGTTAACTGCGCTAACGCTTCCCTCGTTTCTTGCTTACGTATTATGATAACCCTCCAACCCTGCCTGTTGCCACCACTCGGAGCAAAGCGTGCGTTGTCTAGAATTTTAAAGAGCGTGGGGTCAGGCATTGGATCATCAGTGAATTCTCTCGTAGAAAACGTAGTGCGCATAACATCGTACAGTTCCATTGGTAGTCCTCCTGAAAAGAATTTTGCGGTTGTTGATTAGATATTAGAGATATTGTATCCAGAGATCGCGTGTCTGTAGGCGCAGTATTCACAATCGCTTGAGGGTTTAGGTGGAGTGGATTCTCGGAGACATTTTTCGATTTCGAAGATCAGACCTTCAACCCAACTGTCACTTCCCACATGCGGTATAATTGTAAGAACAAATTCCAGCCTTGCATCAAACCTTTCACGATTTGAATTCCCGTTACAATATAGAAAATAACCGGTATCAGATACCTTATAATCATTCTGTCTGATCAGCCACTGATAAATCTCCATCTGCCTCTTATATCCCTTGTGCCACTCTTTGTCTAAGGACGTAATCTTTTCGTAAATACTCGTTGACTTATAATCTACGACAAGGAGCTCACCGTTGGAGTTTTGCCATAAATCGTCTATCGCTCCAAATATCAGAAGGTTGGTAGGTCTATGCAGAAATTGAACGCCTCTAAGGCTATTTCTCCAATCGTCAAGCTTTTCATGATCGATCGGGATAGCATCAATGCCATATTCTTTCATGATGGGGTGTGATTCTCCACTTTTTCTATAAATATCAAATTCCTTTTTGAGCAGCCTATCGACAGCGCTGTTCAGGGTGAATGGAAAGCTGGGTGGCCGTCCTATTCCAATGCGCCTGTCCAGGTAAAAACATAACGGACATTCAAGATAAAGATCTATCTTTGATCTGCTCACTTTGAAGGGAATTGCACTATCGGGATCAAACAGCTTCCTGGATCTTTTAGATTTGTTGCACGCAGACACAATAAGAATTATTATAAGGTCATAATTTCTCTAAGAGAAGAGGAATGTTAACATCGTTAATGATCAAGTGATTGTTAAAAAAAATGATCGGGACTGGAAAGTCCCAACTATCCGCGATGGGATATTATGGATTTGATACAGCGTCAAAAATTATAGGCGGTGTTTTCTAACACCGCAATCAGACGTTAGTAGGCTATTTTGAGTCAAGGCGTGTATTGAGTTTGTTGCCAGGCACCTAGAAGCTCTCTTTGAGAAACCGGTATTGAGTATCTTTTAGAATTGTAAATAAACATCCGGTACTTCATAATTTAATCACAGTCGAATTTTTGTTTGGCAGTCCTTTTGAGGTTAACGATGTTGAGATGACCGGACAATGGTAACATTAGCAGTTCTATTGGTGTCATACTTAGTTCTAGCTTTGATTAACGTAGAAAAGGGGTTGAGGGGTCGAATATCACTTGCTGTCCTTCTCATTTTCACTGGAATCTCTCATTTTTATAAAACACAGGAAATGGCGATGATGTTGCCCGATTATCTTTCATATAAATCCGGAATAATTTATATAACGGGCGCGTTAGAATTATTGGGCGCAGTTGGAATATTGATACCACGGGTTCAGAGCCTGGCGGCGATTTGCTTAATTCTTATGTTCGTTGGGTTTCTGCCGGCCAACGTGTATGCTGCGTTTAAATATGTTGAGTTTGGCGGTCACTCGTATGGGCCAAAATATTTATTGTTCCGCATACCTCTGCAATTATTTTTTATCTGGTGGACCTACAGATATACGATTCAATTGTCAAATAGGCGAAACAAATAGCATTGATAAAATTTTTCACGCTTTAAATTTAATATAAATCCACCAAATCTGACTGCTGGGCGGGGTTGGAAAAACCCGCCTATCGTATTTGTCTATTAATTGTAAACCCAAAGAACGAACCGTGGCAGATTTTTGTGCCGCATAATCGTTGTGGTTGATATATGTCCGGGGTTGGAAAACCCCGCCTATCGGATATATATAAATTCTAACCCCAAAGACGGATAGACGGGACAGGGCTGTCCCGAATAATCCTTGTGAATCATCTGTGTCCGGGGTTGGTGCCCCCGGCTATCGTGTTTGTGTGTTAATTTTATCCCCCAATAACGGCGGGTTGGACATTCCCGTAACAATATTGATTCTGCTTGATCCTGTTGAATGTATGAATAAGATTGAACGCCATCCACCGATAGGCGGGACATTCCTGTCCCGCATATTTTTTTCAGATCGATTTGCTTTTGCCTACATAAAATTTCAGAATATTTCTGATGATTGAAGATTTCTTACTGGACGATTTCGATGTCGGTAATATCTTGGGGAAGCTCTCTGAATTCGGAGCATTTTCTATAAGGATTTTAATAGAAGATTTCAGACTATGTCTGCTCAAGGAAGCAGAATCGTATATCTACAGATCGGAGCAAGAAATTGTTGGACGCAATGACAAGATTGTGATACAGCAAATGTCCACATTCGAAGAATTTCCAGGGAACAGTAAGTTCTATAATCTTAAGATAGCTTTTCAGGCGCTTCTTGAAGATTGCCTCAAAAATCTAAAACCCTATCCTTTCCATACAAGACTCCTATTTAATTCTATGTCTCTCCAAAGATATGAAAAAGGTTCTATCGGTATTACACCCCATCGAGATGGCTTTAAATATAAAAATCTGATTTCTAATTTCAATATCGATGGCGGGGGTAGATTTTTTACCTGTACTGATAGATCAGGAAAGGGTTCATGCGAAATACCGTTCCCGCCAGGTAGCGTCCTTCTCATGCGGGCCCCAGGATTTTTAGGAAGTGACGAAAGGCCATTTCATTATGTATCCGATATACAGGGAACAAGGTATGTATTCGGTTTGAGGCAAAAGGTACCGTACGATTAATTATTGGGTAAAAGGATCTTAGCTCTTTCTGTTAAAATGGTTTCTGAAAATTTCTATAAACCACTTTAATACGTCATAGAAAATTAAACTGTGACTTTTTAATACTTAAATTGATTTCTTAGCGTTATCGATTTAACCTATTAATAAAATGCAGTTTTTATAATTGATAAATGTCAAAGAAATATCCCAAGCTAGAGCAGGTTACTCCTCCTCTATTCAAAGCTCCAAAATCGGCTGTTCCTCTTGCTGAAAGGGTTAGGCCCAAAAGGCTGAATGAGTTCATAGGCCAGGGTCATCTGCTTGGCAGAGACGGTGTTATCAGTAGGATGATACAGGTTGGGACTATCCCCGCGATGATTTTATGGGGACCCCCCGGCACCGGGAAAACGACGCTTGCAAGGCTGTTTGCAGGGACGCTGAAGGCAGATTTTATTCAAATAAATGCTATTTCATCCGGGGTAAAGGAATTAAGGGAAATAGTAGATCGAGCACAAAGGTCGCTGGAGATCGGGATAAAGACAATTCTATTTATCGATGAAATACACAGGTTTAATAAGGCCCAGCAGGCCGCTCTGCTTAAAAGCGTAGAAGAAGGGACAATCATTCTCATCGGCGCGACCACCGAAAACCCTTCATTTGAGGTGATATCCCCATTACTATCCAGATGTCAGGTTTATGTGCTAAACCCATTAACTAAAGATGAATTGGAGACAATTCTAAAAAGGGCTTTAGAAGCAGATGAAATTATGAGAGGCGTGTCATTAGCTGAAGACGCGAGGGAAGAATTAATTAGACTCTCGGGAGGCGACGCCAGGGTTATGCTCAATGCCCTGGAGGTCTCTTTTAATTTGAGTAAGGGTGAAACACCAGTAAAAATCGATAAAAACAGAGTTCGTGAGGCCTATCAAACTCAACATTATAAGTATGATCAAAGTGGGGAAGAGCATTATAATACGATTTCAGCGTTTATCAAAAGCGTAAGGGGTAGTGACCCTGATGCAGCTATTTATTATCTTGCAAGAATGCTCGAAGCGGGAGAAGATCCGAAATTCATTGCACGAAGACTGGTGATTCTAGCTTCTGAAGACATTGGTAACGCCGAGCCATATGCGCTCACGTTGGCAACATCCTGCTTCACAGCGGTGCACTACGTAGGCATGCCAGAAGCAACGTTGATCCTTGCACAGACAACCGCTTATCTCTCTAGCTGTCCAAAGAGTAATTCTTCTACAATCGCGATATCAAAAGCAATGTCAGATGTGGAAGCAAGACCATATGTTCAAATCCCGATACATCTGAGAAACGCGCCTACGAAGCTGATGAAGGATTTAGGATACGGGAGAGACTATAAGTATTCCCATGACTACCAGGACCATTTTGTTGAGCAGGGATATTTGCCTGACGAGCTGAAAGGCAGGATTTATTACGAACCCACTGAAATTGGAAAAGAAGCAAATCTAAAAAAGTATCTTGAAAAGGTTTGGAAAAAACGGAGAAAAGAAGAAGAATAGATTTGCGAAGAATAGCTATGTAGGGACTGATGCCCTCATCAGTGCATATATTAATGCTCGTTTGGTGAACGGGCGCTACGATTGTATATAATTTCGAAATATAATTTTAATAACCTGCTGACTTTCCCTTCCTTTCTATCAACTCGACCCTGTATGAATCGGGGTCTTCGACAAATGCAATAACGGTTGTGCCATGCTTCATGGGTCCGGGGGGTCTAACGACCTTTCCCTCTAGCTCGTTAATCTTTTCACAGGCAGCATAAATATCCTCAACACCGAATGCCATGTGACCGTAAGCATTACCGAGGTCATATTTATCGGTGTCCCAGTTATATGTCAATTCCAAAAATGGCTCAGTGTCTCCGCCATAACCTAGAAACGCGAGCGTGAATTTCCCATCGGGGTAGTCTGTTTTTCTATGGAGTTTAAGCCCCAAAACCTCTGTATAAAATTTAATTGATTTATCTAAATCGCCAACCCTGATCATGGTGTGTAGAAATCGCATCATAACCTCCTGCGCCGTATTATCAAATAATTTATCATACACATAAAATGAAGCTAATTAAACATATTGTCAGGAACCCAAACGCAGTTAATCTTATCTAAATATTAAGTTCATTAAATAGTATAGTAATATAGTGTGTTAATATCACGGTAAAAAACTATTAAAGGGAGGTATTACAAAATGGCAGATGATGAGAGGTGGTTCGAAAAGCTTGCCCCTGAGATGGCCGAAGGATGGTGGAAATTTTACAATGCGGTCGAAGGCGAAACAAAGCTGGACAAGAAAACAAAGGCCTTGATTGCGATTGCCGTAGCTCTTCACGGAAGATGCCCTCACTGTACTGGTTCACGAATTAAAAAAGCTCTTTCCCTGAAGATAAGTAAAGAAGAAATAGCCGAAACAATTATGATGACTGCGCTACTTTCTTCAGGAACAGATATTTTCTGGGCCAAGGAAGTATATGATAAGTACTTGTTATAAATGTAGTCATTGACGACCCGGGGTGATTGCGAGAGACTGAAAAAGTCCCGAAGCAATCTTATAAAATCGCAGGAGAACACTTCGCTGGGGTCTCTACTGGGCACTTTGGTTGACTCAGTACAGGTCTGTCGAAGTGCTTGCAATTGGAAAAGCCAGTTATTTCGAGGACAGGATCATAAGAATTATTTTCTTCATTTATCTTACTTTTCTTTTTAACTTCTTTGTCTTGATACTGAAACAGGTTCAGCACGGAGTACAAAGAAACAATCCTTCGACTTCGCTCAGGACCAGGCTGTCCCCCTTGTTGTCATTCCCGCGGATTGTTAGCGGGAATCCATGCTTTTACCTCTGGATCCCCGACTACTGATTTCGGGGATGACAGACCGACTAAAAAATTTAATTCAACCACAACCCGCAAATTTTTCTATACGTCTTCGTTCCTGATTTTCTTAACGCAATTTTTGGAATGCCGTTCAAAAAATAGGTGACAACAGACACTTCTTTCAGTAAACAAGTATCTGTCACCTATTTTCTACTTGATTCTCTAGGTCATTTGAATAAATTGCTGGATCAGTGCGACCAGAGTTTCTGGCGCGTCCTCCTGACAGAAATGGCCGACATTTTCTAACTCAATTATAGGGCCAGTCGGGTAGAGTATTTTGAAATCTGCGATCGCCCTGGCTGGAGGTATGGCCCTGTCACGCATACCTTCAGCCAGCATCGCTGGCTTCTTGCGTAACTCGTCGATTCCGTCCACCCCCTCTTTTACATAATTGAGTATCCGTTGCTGGGCTACATCTAGGGGAAATTCTATAGCGCCTTTGCACTCGGATTTGTTCTCAAATGGCGAAGAGTATGCCCTGAGCCACGTTTGATCCACAACCTCTGAATTCTCAAACCCGAGCAGCTTCATCACACTCAGAGTCGTAGTATTTAAGTTTCCTAACACCTCATAGTAGGAACCATCTTCTAATCCTTTTATTACCCAAGTAAACCACGGTGATGTATGTAATGCCGGGATTTTTGGAGCATTTGGCACAAGGGGTCCATAGCCCAGAAGGGTATTCATGAGACAGAATCGCTTTACTCGATCTGGGTAGCGAACGGTGTAAGCACTGCATATTGGCCCACCCCAGTCCTGTGCGACAAAGGTAATGTCCCGAAGGTCAAGTTCTTCTACTAATCCTACAAGATTTTCAACATGAGTTCGGAGAGTATATTCTTTATCCCGAGGTGTTTCACTTTTTCCAAAACCCATATGATCGGGTACGATCACCCTATTGGTCTTGGAAAGGGGGGGTATGAATTTTCGATAGAGATAACCCCAGGTTGGCTCTCCGTGTAGACAAATTATCGGGTCACCTTCACCTTCATCTACGTAATGCATCTTAAAACCGTTGACCTCGGAAAAATGAGGTTTGAAGGGGAAGGTTCCATTAAATGTTTCATCTGCGGGTATCATATAGATTATCTCCTTTGCTTACCTAGATTTTCACAATCTTCAGATTGATATCGAATTCTATGTCTTTAGTCCGAGGAATAGTATAATTCTGGGAAAACTAATATCAAAAAGGATGATTTTTCCAAAAATATGACCTTCATGATAGGGATTGGGAATAACTAGCGGGTTTTCTTCTCAATGGATTTTTTTAGAAACTGAGTCAAGTTAATATTGTCTAAATAGGAGGATCATTTCATGGATAAAAGAGCTTTTCAGGATTACCTTCGTAGAAACAAATGCTGGGGTTGTGGAAGCGATAATGAAAAAGGACTACGATTGAAAAGCTATTGGTCTGGTGAAGAATCCGTCTGCGCGTGGGTGCCGAGCCCGCAGCATATGGCGGGTCCACCAAACATACTAAATGGAGGGATTATCGCGACCATAATCGATTGTCACTCAGTGTGCACAGCAATTGCGGCGGCATACAGGGAAGAGGGAAGGGGATTGGATACGGAACCATTTATTTGGTATGTTACAGCATCATTAAAAGTTGACTATCACAGGCCTGCACATATTGATAAGCCTGTTGACCTCAGGGCCAGAATTTCAAAAATAGAAGGTAGAAAAACCTTGGTTAGTTGCTCGCTCTTTTCAAATCGAATAAAATGTGCCGAAGGAGAAATTCTAGCTATACGTGTCGCTGCTGAGGATTGGTATCATCAGGTGTAACATCAAAATCTAATCTGATTCATATTATGAATCTTGTTTAATAGATGGATTCAGAGTTGTTACATAGTTTTTAAATCAGGTGAAGATAATATGCTGACGTCCATGTTTTTTGCGTTTTATTTCTTTTCGTCAATTAATTCGTTTGCAGAAGAATTACCAAAGCCAGTTAAAACAGAACTCATAGCAGACGTTTCGCGAATAAAAGCGGGGGAAGCATTCAAGATAGGCGTCAGATTTAAGATTGAACCAAATTGGCATATATACTGGAAAAACCCCGGTGATTCTGGATTGCCTACCTCGGTTAATTTTGTCGTTCCTCATGGTTTTATTGTGGGGGATCTTCGCTGGCCTATACCCATGATCTTCAAACGACCCGGAGATATAGAGGACTTTGGTTATGAAGCATCGTTGCTTTTATTTGCCGAAGTCAAGACGCCCTCCGATCTTTCAAACAATGAAACCATACCCATAAAGGCGGAGGCGACGTGGACCAGTTGTTCAGATATCTGTATACCAGGAAAGAGCAATCTTGAAGTCTCAATTTTGCCTACTGATTCAGTAACTCATGCAAACAGATCATTATTCGGAGAATGGGAAACACGCTTGCCAAAGAATTACGATGCTCGCGCGAGTCCATTTATCGCGCTCATTGAAGGGCGCATGAACAACGATCAAACAGATTCAAATATTACGGTGTCACTTGACTGGAGAAAAAAACCGCTGGATGTAGATTGGATTCCCGCACCGGTAGATGAATTAGAGATTGATAATATCCAAATGAATAAAAGAAATGATAAAACCGACATTACATTCGAGGCATCGGCGTATCCCGGTCAAAAACTAGATTCTGATAGTCTGGAATCGTTGGTATTATATGTGGATAAAGATGGCAGACGTAATGGCACTGTCTTGCAAATTCCACTTAAGGGGAATTTGAAAAATTAAAAAACAAACAGGCAAAAATCGTGATCTTAAGAGTCCTATAACTTATTCTTAGAAAAATGAATAGAGTCAAAGAAGGTAAATTAAGCTCAAGGAGAGAATCATGAAATTGAATTCATGGATTAAGATGATTCTTTTTTCAACTTCAATATTTTTCTCATTAATCACCGGTTTAAGTGCTCTGGACAATAAGACCAAGGCAGAGGTCGGATCTCCGGCACCCGATTTTACTCTCGAAGATCAAAAGGGTAATGTGGTTAAGCTATCAGACATTAACGATAGTATAATTGTGCTTGAGTGGATGAACCCTGATTGCCCTTTCGTCCAAAGGCATTACAACTCCAAGACAATGACCACATTAGCGGATAAATATAGAGAAAAGAACGTGGTTTGGATGGCTATTAACAGCACACATTACATGAATAAGGAAGACGATCAAAATTGGATCAATAAGTTTAAAGTTGGCTATCCTATCCTGGATGATAGCTCGGGGAGTGTTGGTAAACTCTACGACGCAAAGACCACCCCAAACATGTATATAATAGATCCGTCCGGGATACTCGTTTATTCGGGAGCGATCGACGACGACCCGCGGGGATCAAAGGATGGAAAGGCATTGAACTACGTTGATCAGGCTCTTGAGGAAATACTCGCCGGAAAGACTGTCACAATATCTCAAACCAAACCGTACGGCTGTTCGGTTAAATATTCAAATTAGGTTTGGATTCAGGGGATGTAAGAGCATGTGATGATCAGTGGCTATTGAGTTAATTTTGAACGGCGATACGTCTATCTATGGGTTTCTAATTTCTTTAGACATAATCTATTTATTCAGTTTGCTGGTTGGTTGCAATTCATATCTTTTGAGATGAAAAATCCGCCAAAGAACGCAATACAGTTTTGGAGATCTAAAAATGAAAGCAGTTATTACGGGTGGCACTGGATTTATCGGGAGTAGGCTCGTAGAGAGATTAGCTGAGAAGGGATATGAAGTTAGATGTCTGGTCAGAAAATCCAGTCACATTGAACCCTTGAAGAAATTGGGAGTTGAATTGTGCTACGGCGATCTTTCGGATCACGATTCGCTCAGAAAGTTAACAAAAGGTGGAGATTTGGTATATCATCTGGCGGCAATGGTCACCGACTGGGGTTCCAGGCGAGATTTTTACAGTATGAATGTTGATGGAACTAGGGTTCTATTAGAGGCATCCTGGGATTCGGGCGTGAAGAGGTTTATACATATGAGCACTTCGACAGTTGTCTGGAAGTCAGACTTTTGGGAAGTCCACGATATTAACGATATAGACGAGAGCTACCCGTATCCGGAAAAGTACAACGATGATTACAACGAAACCAAGGCGGAGGCTGAGAGGTTTGTAACAAAGTTCCACGAGAGGACAGGCCTTGAAACCATCGTGCTCAGGCCGTCGAATGTATGGGGAGCAGGAGATAGGGTAATACTTCCAAGAATAGCTTTGGCAGCCAAGAAGGGTATCCTTTTTCCGATGGGGAGCGGACACAGATGGGTTTCGCCCTGCCATGTCGACAACCTCGTCCATGCGCTCGTGCTTTCGGCTGAAAGCGATAATCATGGAGGAAATATTTATTTCATCAATGACGGTGTAAAAATAGAGCACATTGAATTCCTGTCCAAGCTTCTCGGCGCGGTTGGGATAAAATGGGCGCCAAAATTTACGATACCTTATTCAATTGCTTATGGCGTGGCTTACGCAATGGAGACCTTATTCAAAATAGTCAATTCCAAAAACCCTCCTGTGTTAACCAGATTTGCCGTTGCAGCGCTTGCAGGAAGTAGGAGTTACAGTATCGAAAAGGCTAAAAAGGAAATCGGGTACAAGCCAATTGTAAATATGGATGAAGGTCTCAGGCAACTCGCTGATTGGATTGAAGGTATCGGCGGTGTAGAGAGATTGCTGAAAAACTGAACAAACACTTCCATATTACCAACTCGTTGGATACAATCTTCCTATTTACAAGGATTAGTAAGTATTCTAAATATAATTTACGAACACAGTTTATTCCTTATTTCATAGGTCTTTTATTTTCTTGTTATTGTTTCGGATACTCATAATTGGATACCACTGGCTTTGATATACACATCGACGGGCTTTCAAAATCATTTGGAAGCCTTCAGGCGTTAAGCGGAATCGATCTTAGTGTCGGAGAGGGAGAATTTCTTACAATATTCGGACCCAATGGTGCGGGTAAGACAACGCTGCTGAGAATTCTATCTTCTCTAACGAAACCTACAGCCGGAAGGATACTGGTAGCAGGGCACGATATAAGAATAGAACCTCAAAAGATAAGAGAATCCGTCGGCTTCATTTCACATCAGCCATTTTTATATGAAAGTCTAAGTGCATTTGAGAATATTAGATTTTTTGCTTCGATGTATGGTATCTCAAATGCTGAGGAAAAGGCCACTGAGGTAATAAGAAAAGTGGGACTCGAGAATAGGACGCACGATCTGGTCAGGACATTTTCCAGCGGTATGAAGCAACGTCTGGCAGTAGCGCGTGCAATAGTTCATGACCCTAGAATCCTTCTATTGGATGAACCCTACTCGGGTTTGGATCAGCATGGAACCAGAATATTTAATGAGATGCTGAAGTTACTTAAAACGCAAAAGAGAACTATATTGATGGCGACTCATAACATATCAGAGGGATTCGAGCTGAGCGATAGAGTAGCAATTCTGAGTAATGGAAAATTTGTATTTGAAAGCCTCACGAATGAGTTAGAAGATGCTAAATTTACAGATATATATTTTGAGAAGGTTGTTAAACCGATATGACGGCGAGCATTCTTTCTGAAATTAAAATGCCTTGGTTCTGATTTGAGATTGGTTAATACATGATTTCTTGGAGTAATATTTTACTTTGCCTAATTTATAGAGACTGTCATTATGGTTAGATTTAGTTTCATCAAACCTTTTCAGAATGAAAAGGACTTGAACGGCCTTCCAAAAATTGCGTTAAGAAAATCAGAAACGAAGACGTTAAAAAAAATTTGTGGCTTGGGGCTGGGTTAAATTTTTTAGTCGGAGTTTATGATTTTTAGCGAATTTTTGGGTAGCCTTGATTTTTGCTTCTTTGTATCAAGACAAAGAAGTTAAAAAAAAAGTAACATCAATGAAGGAATTACTTTTAAAGGTTCTGTCCTCAAAATATCTGGCTTTTACAATTGCGAGCACTTCGACTGGCTCAGTACAGGCTTCAGCAAAGCAGTTTCTTCTTTTTTACGGTAATAGGTTGCTTCGTCGCATTCCTCCTCGCAACGACATGAGAGACGGATTCTTTGGGTACTGATACGCGGGTCGCTGCGGGGTTGTTTATCTGAGATATGAGAAATATCATTGCCATTCTGTATAAAGACATAATAATCGAACTCAGGACTAAGGAGCTCCTGTCGGCCATGTTTACGTTTGCAATACTGTTGCTGGTTATTTTTAATTTTGCCTTTAGCCTTTCAACGGAGCTCATAAAATTTGCGGCTCCCGCCATATTATGGGTGTCGTTCACGTTCGCGGGTGTATTGGGGCTGAGTCGCTCATTCGCAATCGAAAAAGAGGGAAACTCTATAATGGGGCTCCTTCTGACACCGGTTGATAGGAGCGTTCTATTCTTTGGGAAAATGATTGGAAATTTTATTTTTGTTATCATAGTCGAGTTAATCATACTTCCTTTATTCAGTCTATTTTTCAATTTCAGCTTTACCGATATAATACTACCTCTTTTGCTTGTGATAATCCTAGGAACTATTGGCTTTGTTTCGGTAGGAACACTTTTTTCTGCGGTCGCGCTGAATACGAAGCTCCGTGAAGTTCTCCTTCCTATTCTTCTTTTCCCTATCGTGATCCCCGTAATAATCAGCTCCGTAAAATTAACAGGTTCAATTATTGAAGGTGATTCAATACTATTTAACGATTCTGCTTTACAAATTCTGATATCATTCGATCTGATTTTTATCGCAGCCTGTGCCGTTACCTTTGAATATGTATTAGAGGAATAAGCGAAGGACCCAGGCGAGAGCAGGTCATGATCATATAAATAAACATTCCCCTCTGTCGATGACAGGTAGGTGAGTAGCCTAATTTGCGATCAAAACGAGGGTGGTGGGGATTGTTTCATCTCATTCGGAATTGTAGATGTTAGATATTTTGGGGACAAAAATCTCACATTTTCATGAATAGATTTATTTTGACTAGTCCTTTTCGGAATAAAAAGGACTTAAACGGCCTTCCAAAAATTGCGTTAAGAAAATCAGGAACGAAGACGTCGGAATCTCCCTAAATCCCTCTTTAAAAAAGGGAATTTCCTCCTTTTCTAAAGGAGGATCAAGGAGGATTATAGCAAATTTTTGGGCAGCCTCGTCCTGAGCTGGGTCGAAGGATTGCTTCTTTGTATCAAGACAAAGAAGATAGAAAGAAAAGTAAGATAAATGGAGAAAATACTTTTAAAGATGTTGTCCCTAAAATATCTGGCTTTTACAGCAATGACAAACCCGGAAGTTTTACCTGGTTCGCAATAAGAGGGTTGTGGTAGCGTTGTAATAAATTGACGCATTTAACAGATTAAGCTGCGCAGTCCTAGAAATTTATACTCTTCAGGAATTCCTCATCAAAGTAACATAGGGGGTCGGTCTCGAGGAAATCGCCGTTTACAGCGTATGCTCTTGCCCTTGAACCTCCGCACATAAACTTAAACCGACAGACTCCACACTTTCCTTTGTAGAAGTCGGGATCACGAATTGTTTTTAAGATCTCATTATTCTTATAGATGTCTGAAAGTTTCTCTTCCCTAACATTTCCGAGGTTAATCGGTAGGAAACCCGAAGGGTATATGTCTCCTCTATGGGACACGAAAATAACACCGTTCCCATCCCTCACACCTAATCCCATTCTTCTGTTCCTGCGTAAAATCTCATCCCTGCTGTTACCTTTTTCAAATTCCTTGAGGAAAAAATAAGCCCTGTAAGAAGGGGCTTCAGTTGTTGTTATCTGAAAGGGAGACTCGTTGGATTTTTCGTATAAGAATTCGAAGATAGATTCTACCTCAGAAGAAGAAGGCATCCCCAGTTCTTTTCCCCTTCCAACGGGGATGAGGAAGAAAATTGACCATCTGCTAACGGGTGGTGAAAAGTTTTCTGATAAGAGATTATAGATCCCTTCTATCTCCGACTTTGTCTCTTTTGTACATGTTGTATTGACCTGTACTGGGATATTAAGCTCTTTTGCATAGTCCAGAACCCTGATAGAGTTTTTAAAGGTTCCATCAACACCCCTGAAACTATCCTGTGATTCCTCAGTCGCGCCATCAAGGCTTATACCGAGGGCAAAGATCCCAAGTTCTTTCATCCTTTTCAAGGCTTCATATGTAGCGAGTGGAGAAGTCGTAGGAGTAACTCCAACTGGAATTCCGATTTCCCTTGCGAAGGAGATGATATCAAATAGGTCTTCTCTCTTAAGAGGGTCCCCCCCTGATATTATGAGATGAGAGCCCAATCTCTTCACATCCCTTAAGAATTCCTTCACCTCGTCGGTATTTAGTTCAAAAGGACTTCTCTCGGGTATTGCCTCCGCCCTGCAATGTTTACAGTCAAGGTCACAGGCGATTGTGCTCTCAAAGTATACGTTTATGGGTTTTGAATAGAAGTATGCATCCTTCTTCAAATTAATATTTTCATTCATGTTTTAGCTCACTATTATTAAAATTTCTGATAAAGATCCCGATTATACCTAAAGATTATTTGACGCCCTGCTTTGTCCTAAATTCATTATTGCATATATCGATTTCACCAGACTTCTTGTGGTTTCTTTCAAACGAGTAGTATATACCGCTGTGCTTAACAGCTTTAGACCAGGAACCAAAATGATAGGTCGCTGCTGAAACTAGTTTTGTCGCCCCGCCTTTCTTTAAATCCTTTGGCCTCAGGGTGTGACCACTAAGATATAGCCTTTTAATCTCCTTAGCCACCTTTTCCCTCGACCATTTCTTATGATTTCTTGACTTTTCATAGTCTATTTCACAGGCTTCTAAGGCCTTTCTCCATGAGCCAAAAACCTTCCTCGCATTCGAGTAAAGTCTTGGATACTCTTTAGCCACATTAGAGGGTTTTCTTAGACCATTTCCATAGAGTGCAATTATCTCATTTCTTATTCGTTCGCCTTTTCTATTCATTTATACGAATGTAGGCAATAGCCGTACCACAATCTAACTTACTGAAAAGATGTGATATTATCGAAAGTCAATCTGTATCATATGTCCGAGAATATGACATCCTACAAAAATAATTATATCCGAAACCTGGTCGGAGAAATGGATAACCCTGGAGCGGCGCAGGAATGCGTCTTCGTCAAGATTTTCCCATCTCTCATCTTGGTGCTGATGAAGGCAGTCATGATAATCTAAGAGAATATAGGCCGAGTGCTTCGTTGACTCGGTTTGATTGCCTTTTAGAATTTTTTTTTGGGGGGGGAGCTTCTAGCTGCAACTTGTAAAGTAGCGGAGGACTTTAGTCCTCCAAATCGAATCCTGTTATTTTTAGTTTCAATCGTATTCTTAACGATTTGGATCTTCTCTTTGTTATTAGGAGCTAACATTTTTACATTATTTTGACATGGGATGAAAACTTTTGAAAATTGCTTCTTGACACCATACATTGCGTCATTTATAAGATAATAGCTAACTGATATAAAGGAGGAAATACAATGATTGGGTTAATGAGTATGAATAGGAGGGTAAGACTGTCAGGCGCGTCCCTGCTAATTTTTTCATTTCTATTACTTGTCCTGTATGGATTATATAGCTGTGACATCGACAATCCAGATCAAGGGGGTGGTAGTCCGTTTGATAATGCTGACCTGGTCAGAGGGGGCTTGCTCTATGACCAATATTGGGAGGTGACTGGCGGCGATGAACCGACTGATACGAACCCCACTTATCCGAGTGAGACAAACGCAATGGTGTTCCCCCCAGATGGCAGGATGGGTTCTCAGACCTGGCGCTGTAAGGAGTGTCACGGGTGGGACTACCTGGGTAATGAAGGCCTCTATGCTTTCCCCAATTCCCATTGGACAGACATAGAAGGTCTGCTCCAGCTCGCTGACAACCTCAGGCTCCTGGAATCCGGTAACAACGATTTAGCGCCGTTTGCTCAGGAAAACGGAGAACTTACCCCTGAAGAGCTATTTGACATAATCAAATTTGGTATCCCGGGAATAATGACCGGCTACGAGGACCAACTCTCTGACGACGATATATGGGACTTAGTTAGGTTTCTTAAACTGGGGTTGATAGACGATAGAGATTTGGTTGATTATGATACCGAAGGCAAGATCGGAGTAATTCCACCCGTAGATTTAGAAAATGGGGCGAGTCTATTTAACTCAGTCTGTGCTCTTTGTCACGGAGTAGATGGGGAAGGTTTAGAAGCTTTCGGTACCGAAGGTGTTAGTCTTCATGATCTCGTAGAGGAAAATCCTGTGGAATTTATACACAAGGTGAGATTCGGGAACCCAGGGACTGCTATGCCAAGCGCTATTAATAACGGATGGTCACTTGACGATATAAAAGATGTCGTTGCCTATGCAAATGATGTATTACCTAATCCACCTACTCCAACTCCGACACCGACAGCCAGTCCTACACCTACACCGACGGCCAGTCCTACACCAACACCTACACCAACAGCTTCTCCCACGCCTACTCCGACACCAACAGCGTCTCCAACACCAACTCCCACGCCAACACCTACGCCTCCCCCGGGTGAACAGCTCTACATAGATAACTGTCAAGGATGCCATGGTGTTAATGGTGCTGGTGGACCATTCTCGCCTGTGCAAGGTGCGACCGCGGGTGAAATTACGGATGCTATTAGTACCGTGCCTCTAATGATGACCCCTGGTCTTATGGCCCTGACACCTGCAGAAATCCAGGCAATTGCTGATTTCCTTGCTCCATAAAGCCTGATTTCAACTGAACTTAAAATATCATCGATAGGAGGAGGGTACTTGACCCTCCTCCCTCTATTATAAGCCCAATATAAAACCTGGAACGAACGCCGCGCAGATTGGTGCGGCGGATCATGAAGTGAACCGACAGCCATTTATGTCGTTGCGAGATTCACAAAACCAGTCGTGGCAATCTCAGATGTTCACAGCCGATTGCTTCATTTCATTCACAATTGTAGAGGTTAGATATTTCGTGGACTAAATTCTTACAATTTCATTAATATATTTAATTTCGTTAATCCTTTTCAAAATGAAAATGACTTCAACGGCATTCCAAAAATTGCGTTAAGAAAATCAGAAACGAAGACGTTAAGAAAAATTTGCGGGTTGTGGTTGAATTAAATTTTTTAGTCGGAGTGTATGATTTTTAGCAAATTTTTGGGCAGCCTTGATTTTTGCTTCTTTGTATCAAGACAAAGAAGTAAGAAAGAAAAAATAAGATTATTGAAGAAAATACTTTCAAAGATTCTGTCCTCGAATTACTTGGCATCTACAATTGCGAGGGACTGAAAAAGTCCCCAAGCAATCTCCAGCACTATTGGCAGAGCATTTCGTTATCCATGCGATTATAGAATTGAGGCAGCAGATTACTTCACCGAGCGTGCGCTGAGTAAATCAAATGTGTTTGCGATGACCGGACAGTGTAAATCCGTAGCGATCTGGAGGGAATCATCAAGTTGAAATAGTGGATATTTAAAGATTTCATTACTGGCATAAATATTGCACGTAATATTTCGATGCGTCAAGACTAAAATCATTTCTTGACTCAAGCTAGTTACTGTAGTATAGATTCATATAGGTTATTAACAATATAAGAATATTAAGAAGGAGGTAGAGACTTTTGAAAAAATACAGCGTCAGCGCTTTTTTGGCATTAATCCCTTTTAGAATCAATAGGCTTAGCTTTAATATAGTAACTGTGCTGTTGGTCGCTCTGTGCGCCGGAGTTTTGGGATGTGACATTGATAGCGAGACGGGGCCACAACCAACTCCTACACCGCAGCCAAGTCCGACACCTTCACCCACGCCAACGCCTGGCCCCACGCCAACTCCTACTCCTACACCAACACCTCCTCCTGCAGACACGCTAAGTGCCGTACAAATAGCTATGGGTGAGGAACCAGTTAGTTGCGATGACCCAATTTGGGACGAAGGAGACGAGATTTCCGTGAATACTGGCAGCGTTCGGACTCAGGCGCTTTACGGAAACGGTCAGTTAAACATGACGGGTACCTTTGCTGGTGCTGCGGATTTTAACGGAGGAGAAACTGCAAACCTTAGATTAACAGCTTTATATACTACCGGGTCTGGTCAGGTGTTTATCCGGGCCCGCTGGGATGACATGATTTTTAACTTAGATCGCAGGAGAGCGCTTTTTAATGGACCCGCCGACCCTCTCAAAGCAGACGACCCTGCAGGCTATACCTCTCAACTTAACGACGATAAGATTGGTCTTGCCTTTCAGATTGTGCCAGGAACTTCAAGTGAATTTGGAACCTTTGATGAGGTAGGTTGTTTCGCTTCCTGTCATAATGTGGCAGGAGAAGGACTCGATATGCGCCCAGAAACAGGAAAGGTTGATATTTGGCACTGGAAGACCCAACGTTCCGAGCCTCTAGGTTTTGTAAATGACCAGGTTTCTGATCTGGTAAACGGACGTACAAATGATTCAGGTACACCTATTGAGGTGAGAAATCTAGCGGTAGGTGGTAATAACCGCTCCGGACCAAAATTTATCTGGGATGGAACGGATCAGACTATCCCATCGGGACCGAGGGCTGGTGAAGTACTGGACTCGGCATTTACTCTGCTTATTAATCATCTTCTGGATGTAACTGCTGAGGGTCGGGATGCGGACAATGGAGAAGTCATATTTCAGGCAAATTGTGCCGTATGCCACGGCGCAAATGGTGGAGGCGGAATAGGACCGGCTCTTAATACTATAGAATTCGGACGTGTATCCGATGCAGAGCTTGATGCAGACATAGCGGATGTTGCGCACCCTGGAGCAGGGGCGTATGTTGCACTTAGCGATGCTGACCAGGCTGATTTGAGGCTACGTGTCTTTGGCTTCTGGGGTACTCAGGGCTATTTCTTACAGTTGCCAGACGGCAGTAATGCGGATATCACAACTCTGAGCGACCTTGATTACACACAATCTGGTATAGACAGTCTTACGAATATTACCGAACCTCAGCAAGAGGATCCTCCTGGCGGGGAGTTAAACAAATACAAATTCCAGCAGGATGGGTACTGCTTAGTAATAACTCGCGATCTTGATACCACCCACGATGACGATGTGCTGTTCGAACCGGGCCAATCGTACCCATTTGGAGTTGCTCTTATGGATAATGATGGTATAAACCATATCGGCAACACCTTGCTAACGCTCGAGTTCCTACTTCCGTAACGGATTGTATCCTGTCGTAAGTAAAAAAAGAGGAGAAGAGTTCTTATTGAAGAGCTCTTTTCATCTCCCAGAATTTAGTCTCATAGGATTTCTTAATCTGCAATTAGTCTTTGTAAGAATAAAAGGCACAATACGTGTCCTATTTTGAAATCTAACTACCCTTGTGGATCTTGAAGTATCCGGAAATATAAAGAGTGTGTTGGTTGCGTGGGTCTACAAAAAAAACAATAAAACGCTATGAGTAAGAACTAAAATTGCCTCTTGACTAGTAACATGGGTTATAATATAAATAACTAATAGAATATAATGAGATAGAATACCTCAGGAGGGATGGAGACTATGAATAAATTCCTCTCGTGTGTTGTCTGGCTTAGCCTGATCGTTTTGCCGTTATTTCCCTTAGCTTTTATAGGATGTGAAGAAGGTGGAGGTGAAGGAGGAGGAGGAGGAGGAGTACTACCTCCCCCAAAGATTACTGAAAATAAGTTAAACGTGGAAATTCTCGATGCGTCTATACCCCCCGACAGAAAGCCCGTGGTAACCATTAGGCTTACGGATGATAGGGGAAATCCACTGGGCAGCGACGGTGTGAGAATACGCCTGGTTATCGCCAGGATTGAAAAGGGTGAACGACAATATACGAGCTACATAACCAATCAGGATGATCAACCTTCTTCTGAAAACTCTGCGGATGGAACCTTGCAAGATGAGGGTAACGGAGTTTTTGGCTACACTTTTAATTTCGTTCTGCCTGAGGACTTTGATAGGGATGTAACTCATACTGTGGGTATTTATGCGGACAGAGAAGCCGATGATAGTAAGACATATGTCTCAAATGCTACCTTCGACTTCGTTCCTTCAGGGGGGAATGTAACAACTGTCCGTGATGTAGTAAGGGTTGAGAATTGTAATAACTGCCACGATCCCTTAAGATTGCACGGCGGCTTTAGAAGGGATACAAGGCTATGCGTTCTCTGTCATACCCCTCAGAACACCGATCCTGACACGGGTAACACTGTAGATTTTAAGGTCCTGATTCATAAGATTCACAGGGGGGCAGAACTTCCAAGCGTTGAAGCGGGCACCCCTTACCAGATTATAGGCTTCAACAACAGCGTAAATGATTACTCAACGGTAGAGTTTCCTCAGGAAATAAGGAACTGCACTAAGTGTCATACGGGAGGAACACAGAGCGACAACTTCAAGACTGAACCATCGAGGGCTGCCTGTGGCTCCTGCCATGACGATGTAAACTTTGAAAGCGGAGAGAATCATGGCGGAGGGATACAGCTTAGTGAT
>DASWID010000153.1 GCA_036397855.1 Thermodesulfobacteriota bacterium
TTCGTAGCAGTGGCGAACTCGGGGGTTCTTATAGTGCAATCTTAACTGGTACCGCCGATGATTTAACCGTTACTCGTAAGGCCCTTCAGTGGAATTTTGTACTTGCTGCTGTAATTGCTTATCTTTTGATGTGTTCGCTATTTGAGAGTTTTCTCTACCCCTTTGTAATCATGTTCAGCGTTCCGCTTGCATCGTTTGGTGGATTTCTCGGACTATTACTATTAAATATTTTTACCTATCAACCACTTGATGTTCTCACGATGCTGGGATTTATAATACTCATAGGAATAGTCGTAAATAATGCCATACTCATTGTTCATCAGGCGCTAAACCACATGCGTGATGAGGGATACGAAACCAGTGATGCGATAGTGGCATCAGTGAAAACACGTATAAGACCAATCTTTATGAGCACGATGACGAGTGTTTTCGGAATGCTTCCTCTGGTAATTTCCCCTGGATCCGGCTCTGAATTCTATAGAGGCTTGGGTAGCGTGGTGGTTGGTGGGCTCACGGTTTCAACAATTTTCACATTGTTTCTAGTTCCATCCGTTTTCAGCATTGTTCTTGATGCTAAGGAGAATCTTTCTAGAAGATTCGGAAAAATCAAGGAATCTTTAGGCTTACTTCCTTCAAAGTAGAAATTTCTTTCAGTCCTGTATCCTTCCTACATTCTTTCCGTTTGTCATATCCATGCACAGTATCAAAAATAAGAATTTAAATCAGCAATATTGCGTCTTAAATTATCCATTCTGATATTTGACTTGTAAGTTCGTTTGGATAGATTTTTATTCCCGAGTGGAATTTTTCAGTATTGAACGCAAGCAAAGTATGGCGAAGGAGGCTATAAGTAATGTCTAAACAAACACATAGAATAGAATCTGATACTATGGGTGAAATGAAGGTGCCTGTCGACGCATATTATGGCGCACAAACAGCCAGGGCGATAGAAAATTTTCCTATAAGTGGTATTAGGAAGCCTAGACATTTTATACGGGCATTGGGTCTTATTAAGCTCGTAGCGGCTGAGGCAAATATGGAGCTAAGGCTGTTAGATAAGAATAAGGGGTCTGCTATTGTCAAGGCCGCTAGGGAGGTAGCGGATGGAAAGCTCGATGACCACTTTGTCTTAGATGTTTTTCAGACTGGCTCTGGCACTTCCACGAACATGAACGTTAATGAGGTAATAGCCTATCGTGCAAATGAGATATTGGGTGCGAAAAAGGGAGATAAAAAAAGTGTCCACCCAAACGATCACGTAAATATGGGGCAATCGAGTAATGATGTATACCCCACTGCAATGCACGTATCTGCTCTCGAGGCGATTGAGAAGGACTTAATTCCTGCTTTAAGACACCTTCACAAGTCTCTTTCAAAAAAGGCAAAGGAATTTGACAAAATCTTGAAAATTGGCCGCACCCACCTTCAGGATGCAACTCCAATAAGGTTGGGGCAGGAGTTTGGTGGATATGCGAGTATGATAGAACATGGAATACGAAGGTTACATGGCACACATGTAAATCTATCGGAATTGGCAATAGGTGGAACGGCGGTAGGAACTGGCATAAATACGCATCCAAGGTTTGCTAAAATAGTTGCGAGCAAACTGAGCAGATTGACGGGTATTAAGTTCAGGGAAGCGGAAAATCATTTCGAGGCTCAGGGTTCTAAAGACACTATTGTTGAAACAAGCGGGGTTCTTAAAACTCTGGCGGTGAGCCTTATGAAAATTGCTAACGATATTAGATGGCTTGGAAGTGGTCCTCGGTGTGGATTGGCTGAGATCCTTATTCCGCCCGTTCAGCCCGGATCTTCGATAATGCCTGCTAAAGTAAATCCCGTAATTCCCGAAGCGGTTTGTCAGGTGGCTGCCCAGGTCATAGGGAATGATTTAACCATAACCGTTGGAGGTATGCTGGGGAATTTTGAGTTAAATGTCATGATGCCGGTCACAGGACATAACCTTCTTGAATCTATAAGGTTGCTGGCGAGTTCTTCCAGGGTTTTTGCTGACAAATGCATATCCGGGATAAAGGCTGATAAGAAGCGATGTGAAGAAATGATAGAGAAGAGCCTAGCCATGGTCACAAGTTTGGCCCCATTAATTGGATATGATATGGCTGCCAAGATAGCAAAAGAGGCATACGATACCGGTAAGACGGTCAGAGAGATCTGTATGGAGAAGAATGTTCTTCCAGAGGATAAATTGAAGAAGATCCTTGACCCCTGGTCGATGACTGGATAAAAATTAATCATGCAGTTAATTACTCGCCTATTTTCGAGTAACAAATTTACCAAGTCTAATAAATGTTGACTAGATGTGAATGGGTTTGGTACGATCCCTTATTAACAGAGTATCACGACAAGGAATGGGGCGTACCTCTTCATGATGATAGACGACTCTTTGAATTCTTAATTCTTGATGCTTTTCAGGCTGGCTTAAGCTGGTCAATTATTCTAAGAAAACGAGAGAACTTCAGACGAGCCTTCTCAGGCTTTGATCCCTTTAAGATCGCTAAGTTCAATGAATCAAAGGTTGATCGCTTACTTCAGGATTCTGGAATAGTAAGAAATAAGTTAAAAATAGATTCTACAATTTCAAATGCTAAGTCCTTTCTGGCTGTTCGCAAAGAATTTGGGACGTTTGATAAATATATCTGGCAGTTTGTAAACTACAGAACAATTCGAAATGGATGGAAATCTATAAAGGAATTACCAGCTAAGACTGAGGAATCGGATGCAATGAGCAAGGATCTAAAAAAGATGGGTTTTAGATTTGTGGGTTCAACAATTTGCTATGCCTTCATGCAGGCTGCTGGAATGGTTAATGATCACGTTATTAATTGTTTTCGTTATGAAGAATTAGAGTGATATTAAAGTGTGATATGTATAACGACTATATTCAAATTTTAAAACTCGCATATTGTGGATAAGAAGTCATTCGAAGAACTTGTTGAAAGGGCGTACAGCTCAATCCCTGAGGAATTCAGAAAGAAAATTGAGAATGTTGTCATAACTGTTGAGGATTACCCAACTAGGGACGATCTACAAACACTCAAATTAAGAAGAGATAGTCTATTGCTGGGTCTCTATAGGGGTGTGCCTCTGCCGAAGAGGAGCGTGTGGCAGGTAGCTGGCTTCCCGGATCAAATCGTCTTATATCAGAAGGATATAGAGAGAATTTGTAGAAATGAAAAGGAGATTGAGGATAAGGTTAATGAGGTATTAATACATGAGATAGGACACTATTTCGGCCTATCCGATAAAGAAATTTATGAACTCATGGGAAAGTCGTGACCCTTCTGCTAAGCGACGGATTTTTTTGCCAACACATTCGAGGCTTGGTTCAGGGGAAAGGGTTTGTGTTTTTTATGATAATGGATAACGGAGAGAATTCCACCAGCCGAGACAAGTATGGTTCCGAGTATCGACAAAGTATTCGGCACTTCATTCCATACGATCCATCCGATTATTCCTGAAAAGACTACGACGGAATAGTTGAATGGAGAAACCCGTGACGGTGAGGCTTGTTCATAGGCGAGGATGAGAAGAAGCTGAGCTATTGCCATGGTTAACCCAATTCCGATCAAGTAAATCCAGGCTATCGGTTCAGGCGTGGACCACTCGGTAATTAATAAAGGCACCGTCAGTACAGTTGAGATCAAAAAGTAGTAGAAGAGAATGCGTGTTGAGGGCTCTGTGATGTTTAAACGACCGACGGTAACAAGCGCGATGGCAGAGAAGATACCGGCTATAAGCGCCAGAGAGGTTGCCCAGCTAAAGACGTCCCTTCCTGGTTGTATTATTAACACAATGCCAACAAAGCCGATCACAAGACTAAACCATAATCTACCGCTGACCCCGTGTTTTAACCAGATCCAGGCGACGAGGGGAATGAATAATGGGGCGGCATTAACAAGCAGAACCGCGTCTACAAGGGAAATATAATTGAGGGCAATAAACATGAAATACTGAGAAAGCAACCCCGAAACACCACGAACGAAATGGAGCCAGAAGTGCTCCGTCTGCAGGTTACCGATTCCACCTCGTACAATCCAAGGAGTTAGGAGAACAAGACTTATCGAATTCTGGAAGAATACCAAGACTCCAGAGGAAACCGACTTGGTGGCCGCCTTGCCAAATGCACTCATAATCGCGACAGAAAGAAAGGCCAGAACAGTAAGGAGGACGCCAAGCCCGAGGTTATGGTTTCGTGGAGTGTTAGTTTCGGTCATAGTTCCTTAACCTATTTCCTATAATGCTATTTTTGAGAGTGGAATATCAGCATTTTGAGATAGAGGATAGTGTAATAAGTTTTTTGATATATCCAACACCACTCCTTTTACAACCCAATCTGTGATACATCCCGCTGGCTCAAGCGATATATGAAACGCATTTGTGGTTGGGATTGGGCTGGATGTGAATCTGTAGGATATACATTGTCTCACGTTATCCCATAGTTAAAAAGCGCGTCCCCTTTTTAATTTTATTGTAGGGAACGCATACCTGCGTTCCTCATAAAATATTTTTAAATGTTTTTTCTTAACCATCACTCCCGAACCCCCCTATCAGGACTCCATACAAGGATCATTCCGAAAAATCCTGAGCCCTGAGTCCTGAGTTCATCGAAGGATCGAAGGGCCTGTCCTGACCCCGGTTCTACGATGGCAATAATAAACCGTTCACACTGAGCCCGTCGAAGTGTGGATCAGTTCCTTTGCCTGAGGACCTGTCGTGAGCGTAGCCAAAGCGCCTGTCCTGACTAGGTCGAAGTGATCAGTTTAAACCCCTGCGTGACGATCTGACTTGACTCAAATGTCATTGCTGGGAAGGCCAAACGCCTCTGTCGATCTCCTTTTTTTATCTAAAAATTAGGATACTTCGATGAAAAGAAAGAAAAGGACAAGAAAGAGGAAGTTCATGACGAGGAGCGTAATAAAGATAATTTGAAAAATAGCGGGGACGAAGAACAAAAATAGTTTATAAGTCAATATACATGGCAGGCACCAGGTTTTTTCTAACTAATATTCAAATGAATTTCGTTTAATACTTGATTTTTAATAGTAAAAAGAATTATTCTATAGCTTACTCTACTCGGGGGGTATTTATGAGGCTGGTTGTTGAACTTTCATCTGAAAAGGAATTTTCAGTACCCATACATTATAATCACTACATTCAAGGCTTTATCTACAATTCAATATCGCCCAAGCTTGCTCAAATATTGCACGACTACGGATTTCCTCTCGAAAAGAGAAAATTCAAGCTTTTTACCTTCTCTCGAATTCTTGGAAAATACAATGCTAATAGCAGTGATGGGGTTATAGCTTTTTCCTCACCGTTCAAGATTATTATTAGCTCAGTAATGAAACAATTTATACAGGAAATTGGTGAAGAATTACTAAGAAAGGAGACATTAAGAATCGCCTCGAATGTTGTTTCTGTTATTTCGGTAGAAGTTTCTGACTTTCCCATTGATCAAAGCAAAATTAGGATCAAGATGCTATCACCTGTAACGATCTATAGCACTTTATCATCATCAAATGGAAGAAAAAAAACCTATTACTACAACCCGTTCGAGAGAGAATTTAGCCAACTCCTGTCAGGAAACGCCAAGAAGAAACTCAAGGCATTTTACAATAAAGATTCTCGTGGAGAAATAAAACTAATTGGACAGAATCTGTCCAATAAGAATGAGAAAATTATGTCGTATAAGGGCACGGTGATAAAGGGATGGATGGGGATTTTTGAATTAAGCGGAGACCCGGAGCTAATGAAAATCCTCTATGACACAGGACTCGGAAGCAAAAACTCCCAGGGTTTTGGATGTTTTGAGGTGTTACAAAGAAAAGACTTTAAAGAGTGATATATATACTATCAACCAGGTGATACCAAGAATATAGGATAAAAAATGATTCAGGCGATAAAGGAATTAGGAGAGCAAAATTTGGAAAGAGAAGGCAGGGATACATCGGACCTTCTTTCTATTCTCGTGCAAGACCCGAATCAAGATGGGAGTTGTCCGAAGATATTGGTGATTGTGTTTAAGAAAACAAATGATGTATATCAATACAGTCATATAGCTATAGAGGAAGCGTCTAAATCAAAAATAAAAAAATATCTTTATCGACGAGGGGCGTCCAAGGGACCTGACTTTACACCTACTGCCAAAATTACTGGAATAGAAAAAGCTTTTAATAATAAGATGAAGGGGTGGTTCAAAAGCATTAAAACTAAAGATGATCCTATAGTATTAGCTCTCAAGGTAGCCTTTGAGAAATCAGAAAATACTATACTTTATGACCTTTCAAACAAATGGAATGAGATCAAACCTTCATTACAACCCAAACAGAGCGGCGTGATTACCCTAGCTGTTGAAGAGAATAATGATTTGAGATACGTAGGAGACTTTCAACCATTTAAGGATTTACTTGTTTATTCTGTGAAAGAGAAATACAACAAAATAGTTAAGACCGACCATAACTGTGCTGTCTGTGGTGAAAAAAAGAATGAAGTTTATGGTGAGGCAATTCCAATTCCATTTTATACTCTGGATAAACCTGGTTATGTTGCCGGTGGTTTCAATAAAAAAGATGCTTGGAAAAATGCTCCTATATGCTTGGAATGTTCTTTAAAGATAGAAGAAGGAAATAGGTTCTTAGATGAAACAAAAACGCTTTCACCCAAGATGGGGGGACAGAATTATTATCTAATTCCAAAGTTTATATTCAGTACGAAAGAATCGGGCGAGATTATTGAAACCTTTTTTAAGATGTCAACTCGACCCGATGAAACTTTACAAGGAAAATCTTTAAAACGCATATCTGAAGATGAAAATGAGATATTAGAAGAATTGGGTGAATTACAGGATGTACTAACTTATAATTTTCTGTTCTTTAAAACTCCAAACCCCCAAGTTTTTAAAATTAATCTTCTTGTTGAAGATGTTTTGCCTTCCAGAATAAGTACCATATTTGAAGCCAAAGGAGAAGTAGAAAAACACTTGATTTTCAAAGATGTTGAGATTAAAAAGAAAAAGTATCCAAATATTGAATATCGTTTTGACGGACTCCGCAAATTTACTCCATCACAAAAAGAATTTCTGGAAATAGTGGATAAGACATTCCGGGGAATAAATCTGGAATCCAACATTCTTTTTTCTTGGTTTATGAAACCTATTCGTCAAGGTTTTATTAATCAATCATGCTTAAAGCCATTAGTACTACAAGCCTTTGTATCTCTTCTGTTCTTTAAAAAACTTGGGATAATACCCCAAGAAAAACCTTTTACAAAAGGAGATAAACTTATGACCGAATTAAAAGAAAAAGCCGAAGGATTTCTCGAAGGATTTGCAGAAACTTTTAGAACGCCTGCCCATAAAGTAGTATTCCTATTGGGCGTTCTTACTCAAGAACTCCTAGATATTCAGAAACGAGAAAGAAAGGCTACGCCATTCAGAAAATATCTCAGGGGACTCAGAATGCAAGAAGAAGACCTAAAAAGCTTATTGCCAAAGATACAGAATAAACTCGAGGAATACGGGGAGAATTATTATCGTTATCGCTTATTAGAATCTTTGATATCTGCGTATTTTCTTGAATCAGGTAGAGGCTGGCGGATAAGCACCGATGAACTAAATTTTTACTTTGTACTTGGGATGAATCTTAAGAATGAAGTAGATAAAGCCCTAGGGTTAAAAAAAGAAAAGGA
>DASWID010000154.1 GCA_036397855.1 Thermodesulfobacteriota bacterium
TACCTTTTTATCTGGAGATAGATGGATTACCGGAGAGGAGGAAAATCGACCTGATGATTAAAGAAGGTGATCGAATTAGTTTATTTGACTATAAATATACATCTAAAGGAGAAATAGAGGAGAAGGAGCTTTCAGAATATATATCGCAATTGGACGTCTATGGAAAGGCTGTAGAGAAACATTTTGGAAGGTATCCGAAAGAAAAGACCTTGGTCTTCCTCCCGGATATAGAATTAATTAGCGTATTTTAGACTGTCATCCATTGCTTTGAAATCCCCATCCTATCCTTCCCCTTCTAAGGGGAAGGGAGCATCCTTTCCTCACCCTTGAAGAGGGAGGATTAAGGTGGGGGTGATTTGATTCTCCCCTTAATAAAATTTTTATCAATTTATATTGCTTGACAAAATTTTCGTTTCTGTGCAATAATGCCAATTGATGAGGTTTAGACTTATGAAAGCGTGTTGAAAGCTCGATAATGTGATGGTTTAAGGATTCTTTAATACAAAAATATATAAGAAGTTTTGTTCATGAATTTATTTGGTAAATACTGAAAAAAGATTAGGAGGATCGATTATGGGTTCAGAAAGGCCAATATTTATACCAGTGATTCTTGGAACTCCTCGACAGGGGCGGATGAGCGAGCATGCGGCGAAGTTTATTCATGGTGAGGTGTCAAAGCGCGAAGGTGTTGCGACGGAACTAATTGATGTCAGGAATATTCCGCTTTCTTTAAACGATGCTGGAGAACAGATAAAGGATCCCAAATTTTCAGAAACCGCTTCAAGGGCAGATGCCATGATCCTTGTAGCCCCGGAATATAATCATGGTTATCCGGGTCCGATGAAGCATTTACTCGATACCAACCTTAAGGAGTATATACATAAGGCTGTGGGAATCTGTGGGGTTTCTGCCGGTCCATTCGGGGGGTCAAGGGTCATAGAAAACCTTCTACCAGTGATGAGGGAATTAGGGCTTGTTACAATATTCTGGGACGTTAATTTCTCTTTAGTTCAAAACGTCTTCGACGGGAATGGGAAATTGCTGGACGAGGCTTTTGTAAGACGGGCGGAGAAATTTCTCAATGAGCTGATATGGATGGCAAAGGTCCTAAGGTATGGCCGGGAGAATGTGTCTATAGATTGAAATAAAGAAATAAGAAACAGATGAAATTTTTGTTAATAAAAAATTACTTAAATAAATTCACCGAGGAGGATATATGTCTGAAGACATCAAGAGGCAATGTGATAAATGCGGTGTGGATATGAACCATAATGCTGAGAAGATTGATTACACCGGATGCCTAGATGATCCTGATTCTATAGATCCTGATCTGGGTGGTATACTGGAGGAGGTTTACACCTGTCCAGAATGCGGAAAAACAGATATGTTTAAGGCGCTACCGGGTCAATAATAATCGGAACTGATTTATTCTCGTAATTCATGGAGAAATCATTAGGCTTTTTCACAGATTCCGCTATTCGGGCTCCTTCTGTGTCAGAATGTGGAATATCTGGAGGTGATTATTAAATGTCCCTGAAAACGAATGATCTAACCAAGCTGAACGACCAGCTAAAGCATCATATGGGAATCATAATGAAATGCACTCTGCCATCGACTAAATATGGGAAATTGCTTTTAGCGTCGCCTCCTGATTCCAGATACCCCAATATCTATCCCAGGGATACTAGTTGTGCCGTTCAATTGTTCAGGCGTTTGGCTGGCTCGCATAATGGCTTCGACCTTGCTGATCAGGCGTTTGAGGTCATGAAGTCTATGGCTACTTTCATGAAGGATTCTCTATCGACCTATGGGTGCTGGGGTCAGCGTTACAGGATAGAGAGAGATGACAAGAGCATATATAAGCAAGAGGACAATGTCGCACACGGAATATCAATCATATGCAATTATTTGTTGACTGCTAACAACGTGAAGAAAGATGTAGAGAATCTGGATGATTTTCTTCATTGTATTAACCATTCACTGGATTATAGCATGAAGAACTCGTATACAAAGGAATTAAATCTCTTCTACTCGACTACCTGCGTTCACGAGTCTTCACTGGAAGACCGGGATAGATTTTAATAAGGAGTTCTACAACACGTGGCCATCGCGATTGCTTCGCGGGAGCGTGAATTGGGATACTGAATGGACAAAATCTGACCATCTATCACGTCAATATTAAGAAAAGATGGGGTATGCTATAAAAATTCCACCGGGTGAAAAAAAATCAGAATCGAGCAGAAGATTATAAGAATCAGGCAAGGAAACTAGTTAAAATAAATAGCATCTCACTGTCTGTAAAATAGTAGAGCAGAAAATATGACGTATGAAGGTGAAAGAATTTGAAAACTGTTTCGACTATATTGTTTACTATCTGTTTTGCAATTTTAATGACAGTATCAGTTTCGTATTTCTTCTCAATACCACGTCAGGCACTTTGCCAGGATATATCCTGCAAAAGGGTTTCCTGTGTCGCTGATTTGCAATGTGGCCTATACTGTAAATGTTTTAAGGTTGACCCAACCAAGTCGCACGGGCAATGCCTGATTAACTATTAGAATGTGTTATCGCTTTAGCAGATAGTAAGTTTAATCTAGTTTATGAAAACTCAAGAATTCAAGCCAAGGTTTTTAACGAAATCTCTCTTTAATTTAGCACACGAATGTCCCGCAAAATTGTATTATACCAACAAAGAAGAGTACCCGAGTACCAAAGAAGATGATGAGTTCCTGGATGCATTAGCTGAGGGTGGCTTCCAGGTCGGCGCCCTGGCTAAATGCTATTACCCGGAAGGAATCGAAATCACAACTCTGGACTATAAAGAAGCAATTCAACGAACTAATGAATTATTAAAAAGGGATAAGGTTACGATTTTCGAGGCAGCAATTTCTTTTGAAGATTTCTTCATCAGGGCAGACATACTAAAAAAGGTAAACGATCATCTTCACGTAATTGAGGTTAAATCGAAATCGTTCCATCCCGAAGAGGATGTATTTGTAACTAAAACTGGATCTATAAATTTAGGATGGGATCCATATTTATATGACGTTGCTTTCCAGACTTGCATCCTGGAAAAAGCGTTTCCAAAGTTCCAAATCTCTCCATACCTTATGTTGGCAGATAAGTCGAAGACTGCATCAGTCGATGGACTTAATCAAAAATTCAGACTGGAAAAAAGAAATGGGCGCACAACCGTGGTAAATACTGGTGATGTTAGTCCTCAAGCCCTTGGGACTGAGATTCTCACATTGGTTCCTGTGGGTGAGTACGTTAATATGATTTTGACTGGAATGGAAGATGATCGGGAGGAATCTTCTGACACTTCCGAGAGCTTCCTGGAGCAGATCCGTGAATATGCTATTTACTATAAGCAAGATAAACGTTATCCAATTTCTATCGGGCTGAAGTGTAAGGACTGCGAATTTAAACTAGATCCGGATACACTGGGTCCAGGACAAAAGATTGGGTTCAGGGAATGCTGGCAGACGCAACTAGGTTGGACAGACGAAGACTTCGATAAGCCCCACATTTTTGACGTCTGGATGCTTCGTGCTCAGCAATATATGGACAGGGGTATTTATGTCATGGAAGACATTCCACTCGATGAATTCTTCATTAAAGGAAACAAGGATGATGAGATGGTATTTAAAGGTTCAACAGCTGAAAGGCAGTATCTTCAGGTTGTTAAGACTTGTCACGAGTTCGATGGAAAAGAGGTCGTAAAGCCAGAACTTTTTAGTGAAATGGAAAAGTGGAGCTTCCCACTACATTTCATAGACTTTGAAACCAGCACGGTGGCTATACCTTTTAACAAAGGGCAGAGGCCATACGAACAGATCGCATTTCAATTTTCCTGCCACAGTATTCACGAAGATGGTCGGATCCTGCATCATGAGTGGATTCAGAAGCTCCCTGGGATTTTTCCTAATTTTGATTTCCTGGTTGCGTTGAAGAGTATTTTAGAAAATAATAACGGGACAATTTTTAGATATGCCCCACACGAAAACACGGTGCTGAGAGAAATTCATGATCAATTACAGGACGAGATTGCATCTGAGGAACAATATCTACCCGCAGATCCTCAAGACCTCTCAGATTGGATTGACACTATAACGGAATGGGATGAAGAGACATTAGTGAATGATGAGTCGAAGAGAATAAGAAAATCGGGTCAACGCAATATGGTGGACATGCTTGAACTTGTAAGGAGTTTTTACTACCATCCTATGATGGGCGGGTCGAATTCAATAAAAGCAGTTTTGTCCGCAGTTATTTCTGCAAGTGCTTTCTTGAAGGAAAAATATTCAAAGCCTTATAATAGCAAGAATTTCAAAAATATGGTTTGGTGGAAACCCGATGGCGAAACTGGATGGCCGATTGACCCTTACACTCTGTTACCTCCACTTTATGAGGATGTAGACATCTCACAAGGCCTGTTGCTTTTAGAGAACGATCCTATTAGCGAAGGTGGAGCTGCAATGATGGCTTATGCAAAGATGCAGTATTCGGAAATGTCTGACGAAGAAAGAAATGCTGTTGTTAGTGGGTTATTGAAGTATTGTGAATTAGATACACTGGCCATGGTTATGATTTATGAACACTGGAATTTTTTGAAGAATAATTATTAAAATCGATGATAAAATAAAGGGGACGCAAACCTCCTTTCTTCAGCCATTTACTAAAATAGCAAAATTCTGTAATCTTATATTTTACTTTAAGTATTTAGCATAACTATCCACTATTAATAAATAAGACTTAGGGAGTGCTCGGTGCAAGGCATGCATATTGACTTAGTGGCAACAGGCAGACCAGAAAAAGTAAAGGCTCGAGCTTCCTATAATTAAAGAGGAACTTGCTGCGAAACTAAGTTTCTAGCAGCAACTGACATCTAGATGGATTCCCGATAGAAGCGTTCGGGATGACAGGGTGGGGTAGCATTCAGGAATGACGTTAAACGGATAGTGTTTACTCCTTTTGTATTCTGGGAAACAACAATATAATCTTAAATTCGATCGTCATGAATGAAAAAATCATGGTAATCATTCCGGCCTTCAATGAAGGGAATTCAATTGTCAAAGTGATAAATGATATTCCAAAAGACCTGGTTAGTGAGATAGTGGTAGTCAACAATGGCTCAAACGATAGTACCGAGAGAAAAGCAAGAGATGCTGGAGCTACCGTGCTTAGCGAAGATAGAAAGGGCTACGGTCTTGCATGCCTTAGGGGCATTGATTATGCAAAGTCTAAGACTGAGTTTGAGAAGCCTTATATCATCGTATTCCTGGATGGAGATTATTCTGACTACCCCCAGGAGATGGAAAAGTTGGTTAAACCAATTTTGGAATCAGATTATGATTTAGTGATAGGCTCAAGAAGTTTAGGTAGAAGGGAAAATGGGGCTATGTTACCACAGGCTATAATAGGTAATGCTATCGCTACAAAATTGATTAATTACTTTTACGGAGCAGGGTTCACTGACTTGGGGCCCTTTAGAGCAATTAAATCTGAGAAACTCCTTGAATTGAATATGGAGGATAAAACCTTCGGATGGACCACTGAGATGCAAGTGAAGGCTGCGAAAAAGGGACTCAAGTACTTTGAAGTGCCGGTTAGTTATAGAAAGAGGATTGGGGTATCTAAGATAACGGGAACACTAAGTGGCACCATAAAGGCAGGATTTAAGATATTGTGGACGATATTTAGAAATTTATAGATTATATTGATGTTCATTTCACCATGCCTATGTTAAAAACATCCCTGAGGATAAGTTTTGATTTTCCCTCAAATGTTTTTATTGCTCGTGAGTGTTGATTATTACCCCAGCAAGACTGGGGCGCTACCCGGATTGAAAAAATGGAGGCTTTATAGGGGCTTTATCATTTGGACTGATTGCCAATTGGTCCCCACGTTCCATTTGCTTATAGACTACGGACTGATTTTCCCAATGCAACTAGAAACATAACACTTTTCGATATGGCATGTGGCGAAAAAAACCTGGTAACTTCTTCGTCAAAGAATGTAAGTCCACTTGCACCGAGACCCAGTGAATATGCAGAGAGGTATAATTTACCCCCTAATATTCCAGCCTCGAGCTCGGCCACTCTATATCCGCGATTTCCATATACCTCAAGTATTCGATCTAGGTCAGCGAGAAAGAATACATCTGCGCTGGCGTCTGCCGGTATATCTTGACCAAGCCCTAGATGACCTGCTTCTTTTCTGAAGTCACCTTCTTTCAACAGTTCGAGTGATTGCTCCCTTTGATTATAGAAGTACGATCCTTTAGGTATGTGTTCCACATCGTTTACTATGATGTATACATCGTTAAGCGTAGCCCCGAATGGATTAAGGAAATCTGCCGAGATTCCTCGTGTGGCACTGAACAGCATGTAAGAGAGTTCTTTGAATGTTATGGGTTCTCTGGAAAAATGCCGGGTCGAGCCGCGCTTTAGTATCGTTTGCTCTATTGTCCTCGATTTATTGGCATCTTCAAGATAATCATCAACGTCGAGAGGAAAAAGCACGCCCTTTGAATCTATTGTCTCAGAATCAATTGTGTTATCTCTCCAATCATCCGCTTCCTCTTTTGAAAAGAGTGACGACGCTTCATGCATTCTTCTTATAGATGGGTAGTCAAACTCGTCCCTGGAAAGTGGAATTGTCTCATATGATAATTTGTCTAATTCAACTTTCCTTGCCCGAGCTTCGGTATTGGTTCTACCGATGGGGACTAGACTTACTGCCACTTCTCGATGCGTATCCAGATCGATAAGTCCATTAACAGTATCGTCTACAAATCCAGCGACAATCCTTGCGGGTATTTTATAAGCATTTGCAGCCGTGATGAGATTGGCAAGGATTGTGCCATTGTCCCAGAATGTGTGTCTGTATGCTCGTGATTGGTATTTCCAAGAATTTCTCCAAAATGTGCTTGTGCAGATAATTATTGTAGGTGCTTTTGATACCGACGATTCATGAGGAGTCGCTTCAACTAGCGTCCCTCGTAAATCTTCACCTCGCAGTTTTCTGAGAGAAAAGTCGTGCACTCCAAAGTGATATACTCCCGCATCCAGTCCGTGTATTTTCGTTGTTACAACATACAGATCAATATGGTATAGAGCACCAGTACAGGCGGCGGCTCTGAAATATATTTCACCTCCCGGGTATTTCCTTTTCTTTGTTATACCAGCCGAGAGGAAAAGCAGACGACCTAAAGTCGGGAGATCCGGAATTATTTCGATGTCAGTCTGATCAGGAACGGATTTCAAGGCTTCGAGCGCCGGTGTATTAGAGAATGGTAGATCCTTCGGGATATTAATCGGATCAAGGCTTTTATAGATTTTAAGAGGAATTGGCTGGTTATCCCAGTCCAGATGATGAGGAGGCATTCCGGGGTGTTTTGTGCTATTATGGAATCTCCAACTCTCCTGAATCTTGCGATTGGCCATATTCCTTATGTTTCATCCAATCTTATTTTTTAGTTGTACACTCGTCAAAGGAGAATCTTAAAAATTGCCATATATGCAGCGATACCACCCAGGATAGGAATTATAAACCATAAGGATATTCTAAGTTCCGGCATTCTCCTGATTAGTATAATTATTACTGCTAGTATTAACCATATGACGAGCTTTACCCAAACCCAGAGAGGCCAGCTCTGAAAACTACTGAAACCCAGGCGCGCTAAAAGCCCAAAGCCTGCGACCAGTATCACAATAACTGAAATTCCGTGTGTGATTGCTATCAACTTTCTACTCACGAGGGTTTTATTTGAAGATAACATCAAGTAACCGCCCAAAGATAGAAATAGAAAGATTACACTCAGCAGGTGTATTAATTTATAGGTTTCGTATGACAACAGTTTTACCTCCCTAAATTGTAAGATCGGATTAATCCCATAGAATTATATTCTACTTACGGTCTAATAAAAATAGTTATAAAGAATTTAGATCAAATGGAGAATGGCATGGATAACACAGAAAAGCTACTTAAGGATTTAATAGATGCATCAGGAGTGCCGGGATATGAAACGGAAGTGCGTAGAGTAATACGCAGTTATTTAAAGCCTCACGGAGAAATCACACAGGACAAGATGGGCAGTCTGATCTGCAAGAAGGATGGCAAACGCCACGACCCAAGGTTATGCTGGCGGGGCATATACACAGTCACAGCGCAATCATTAAAAGAAATGACTTCGACAATACAGTGAAGTTGCTCTCAAGGTTGATTGAAAAGTTAGATAAGAAAACCGTCGATACTTTGACTGAGTGGTGAAATCAACAACGAGTTCATTCATATTTTTAGTGTATTTAAACACCGTTAAGTCCCTGGTACCCCGCTGCAGGATTACCTATGTGTCATGCGAAGAATTGAAGCAATCTCACTTTTTAGATTTTTCCAATGATATTCTCTTCGAGAATTGAAATGAAAAACAAAATATGGAATTTCCCCCTCATTTCATACCCGACCGGTTGTTTATGGGCATATGATTTAAAGCATCGATATCAACTTGAGTATTCATTGGTCACAAGTGTATAATATAAGACAGTTTGACAATTATAATTAATTTAACTTATTTGAATTTTTGAAAATCTCATTTGCAGAGGAGGTACAATGTTATGAAAAGATTTAACATCTTATTAATTGTATTATTTTTGAGTTTCTCCTTTAATTTGCTTTCTGGATGTGAAAGGGGCATAAAGAAGGAAGACTACGAAATGCTCAAAACGGAACTGCAAAAGGTTCGAGGAGAAATGTCAGACCTTGAGAAAAAGAATCAAGGGCTCGCGAACGAATTAAGTGACCTTAAGGATGAAAACCAGAGGTTACTCGCTGAAAATGAACAACTAAAATCAATGCCGGCAGAAACAGAGCCAATGGAATCTCCCACTCCAGAACCATCGGTAACTCCTGTTCCGGAAGATGAATAACATTTAGCCTGACGCAGGGTTTCTGTACTGGTTCAATGAGGCCTCAAAGGGTATAGATTGTAAGATTTAAGAACTATTCGGGGTCGTGATGTAGGCATTATAGATAAACCTGAGGAAGATCACGACCTTCCAGAGTGTGAAGGATCTTGCCGTCTCTGTCGATTCATGCATATACAGTTAATACCTACGGCCTCAACTGCGACCTTCTTTCCATCCAATGAAGCCAATTGATATCGCTTGGTCTTTCTAACTAAATGACATGATCTTCGGTGAATCAATTCCATAATTCCGCCGCAGCTTTTCTTGACTTCAAATTTTTCTCGATCGGTGTTGTTAAATACAATTTCTCTTGTCATTCGTATTCGTATAACAAATTTATTTGAACTCATCCAATTGTAACAGCATTATTAAAATCGAAAGAAGTTTTGTTTTCTGAAATATCGCAGAGCTATTTTATTTTTTTCATGTTCACACCTCGATTTGTTTTTTTCTTGTTCGAAATTTAATTTTTTTTCAGATTTCAAAAATTTTCTATTGCATTATTAAAATAATTGTATTATATATACTTAATAAATTCTTATCGGGAGGTGAGAACGAATGGCAAAGGCAAAAGCCAAGCCAAAGGCAAAAGCCAAGGCTAAGAAGAGTACAGCCAAGAAGAAGAAGTAATTACTGATTGGTTGTTTACTCGGTTAGTTTAGATTGGAAGTAAAAAGAGTTTATACGTGTCACCTGACTTGGTGGCACGTATAACACTCTGATGTTGAGAGTATTCGAAAATAAATCAGATTAAATATTACGATCACAAATAAATAGGTTCTTCCGTATCCCCCCAAGACTTAACCCCAAAAAATCCCGAAGGCAACACAAAGAAAGGACGACTGCGTTACCTCTTAACTGGATTGTCATTGCTATCCTAATCTGATAATTCTATTTTAGTAATTATCTAATTGGAGGGTATCTTTAATAATATCGGAAATGCGATATGAAACGCTGGTTGATTTCTTTAGCCAACTTGCCTCGCACCCGGGGGATTATATAACCTACGACAGCGGTTACCGTTCAAAAACATTCTCTTACTCGGAGGTCGCAGGTGCGGCTAGAGAATTCGCTCTTCGATTAAGTGGTACAAACATAAAAAAGGGCGATAATGTGATTATCTGGAGTGAGAACAGGCCCGAGTGGGTGATTGCATTTTGGGGGTGCTTGATTGCTGGCGCTGTAATCGTACCCATAGATTACCAATCTTCTCCAGATTTTCTAAAAAGGGTAATAAGTATTGTTGAGGCTCCCCTAGTTCTCGTCGGAGAGGAGACTACCTTGCCTTCCTTAGATGGAGAGATCGGTGTCTGGAGCCTGGCTGATATAGCGTGGCCAACCGGTTCGGCCTCTCTGGAGTTTAGTAAATCTCATATCAACACTGGCGGACGCCGAGTGGATAATGGTGGGGATTTTCAAGGCTCATATAGCATTGTCCGAGATGATGTTGCGGAAATAATTTTCACTTCTGGTGCTACAGCCGAACCCAAGGGGGTGGTGCTTACTCATGGAAACATCCTTGCAAGCCTGACACCGATTGAGAAAGAGGCGGCAAAGTTCCGTAAATATCTCAAGCTGTTCTTACCCATACGGTTTCTCATTCTTCCTCCACTCAGTCATCTCTTTGGCCAAGCGATGACGCTATTTATAATACCGATGATAGGGGGCACCGTGATCTTCATGCATGGCTATAATCCCTTTGATGTCGTGCGCCAGATTCGAAAGAGGAGAATCTCAGTTTTAGTATGCGTTCCAAAGATGCTCGATGTCTTGCGCATGCATCTGGTCACCCAAAAGTTACGTGTATCAAAATTAGCTGACCGAAGCCTGCACATTGCACGGCGCTGGCTTAAGCACTGGAGGATTCATCGACTGTTCGGGCTTAAATTTTGGAGCTTTATAGTCGGTGCGGCTCCACTTGATTCGGAGCTGGAAGAATTTTGGTCCCGTCTTGGATTTGTGGTCATTCAGGGTTATGGTCTTACGGAGAGTGCTCCGATAGTTACCTTCAATAATCCATTAAGGATACGTAGAGGATCGGTAGGAAAAGTGATTCCGGGCGTTGAGATAAAGATTGCGCCGGATGGTGAGATACTTATTAGAGGCGAGGCCGTGACCCATGGGTATTTCAAGTCTCAAACTGAAACCGAAGAAGCCTTTGACGGAGGGTGGTTTCATACCGGTGACATCGGCTATTTCGATCAGCAGGGTAATCTCTATATACATGGTCGGAAGAAAGAGATTATTGTCACTCCAGAGGGTATGAATGTGTTTCCAGAAGATGTTGAGCACGTAATTAACAGTCTTCCCGGTGTTAGCGAATCGGCGGTAATTGGAGTTAAAGCCGATGGAGAAGAGCGTGTACATGCCGTTGTGGTGCCAGACCGAAAAAGTTCCGAGTATAAAGGCGTGATTGATATTGAAGGGCTTATGCGTACTGCAAACTCCCGGCTCGCTGATCATCAGAAAATACGGGGCATTACAGAGTGGCCTGGTGAAAGGCTCCCACGTACAGAAGGAACACAAAAATTAAAGAGGCGGGAGGTCAAGAAATGGTATGAAAGCGGGAAGGTGGCGTATGAGATTTATGATGCTAGAGATTCGATTGATTCAATAATCAGGAGAGTCTATGGTGATAAAATTACGGGTCCTGCTGAGACACTTGAAGAGTTTGGACTCAGCTCCTTAGAGCGAGTGGAGCTATTGATGGAGATTGAGGATAAGTTTCAAGCTCATTTGGATGAGGAGAGTTTTTCCCAGGCTCGAGATGTTAGAGACATTCGCCAACTGATAGAAAATTCTCGAGCCCGTCCTGCTGTCGAACCAGTAGAATTCCCTTCCTGGAATAGACACTGGATTGCTCGTATGTTCAGACGTTTCAGCCTTGCATCGTGGATCCTTCCAATATCTCGAATCTTTGCTTGGATTCAAGTCGATGGATTAGAAAATCTTAAATCGCTCGATGGGCCTCTAATTTTTGCATCCAATCACCAAAGCTCAATGGATGCTCCAGTCATTCTATGCTCTCTGCCTCCCGACCGACGTTATGATGTCGCACCCGCGATGGGTAAGGAATTTTTCAGGGCGCACTTCTATCCCAAGGAGCATACTCGATGGGAATGGTTTCTAAAAAGTATTGAGTATTATCTTGCCTCGCTACTATTTAATACCTTCCCTATTCCTCAGCAAGAGACTGGAACACGACAGACGCTCCGTTACATTGGTGAATTGGTAGACGAGGGGAGCTCGATCCTTATATTCCCTGAGGGGGAGCGCACCGATAAAGGGGAGATCAAGGAGTTTCAGCCAGGGGTAGGTATGATTGCCTCGATGCTGAACATACCTGTTGTTCCCGTGTATTTGGAAGGTGTCTACAGGGTAATGCACCGTTCGTGGAGTTTCCCTAGGCCGGGTCGTGTACGGGTGGTGTTTGGACAGCCGCTCCATCTCAAGGGTAAGGATTACCGATCGCTGGCAAGGGATGTTGAGATAGCGGTAAGACAACTCCAAATAAATTCTTGAATTTGATAATTTCCTGCAGCTTGCTGCAGGGTTTCCCCTATTCTGTTATTGCGAGCACTTCGACCGGCTCAGTGCAGGCTTTAGGGAAGCAATCTCTTCTTTTCTCCCCGTTTTACATTGCTTCGTCCCCTTCGACTTCGCCTCAGGACAGGAACTGGTGGGCTACCGTTATTCGTATTAATTGTTGAAAAAGAAAGATTTCTCCTTTTAGTCGAAATGACATGAGAGACTGCTGGTTTAGGGACTGAGACCCCGTAGCGGCAGGTTTATTTATTGATACAGAATCTTTTTATATCTCCATTAGCTTCGACATATCCTAATTGACCTGCTTTGGATAAATCCGAACATCCACTATCTTTTTGTCCCGATAGTATTTTTGCTACACCTCTATTGTAGTATGCTTCTTCACTTTTAGGATTAAGTTCGATGGCCTTGTCAAAATTCTCTATAGCGCCTTTATAATCTCCCATATTACCCTTTGCTAACGCTATACCTACATATGCTAATGAATCGTTAGGATCAACTTTTATAGCATTGTTGTAGTCCTGTACAGCACCCATATAATCACCCAGCCCATCTTTTGCTTTCCCTCTGCCTATGTATGCTGTGGAAAGATTCGGATTAAGCTCAATAGCCTTGTTGTAGTCCAGTATCGCTTCTTTATATTGTCCTAGGCCAATTTTTGCCCCAGCTCTAGCTTCGTATGCTTCCGCATATTTAGGGCTTAGGTCAATTGCGTTGTTGAAATCCTGTATGGCTCCTTGATAATCGCCTTTCAAAAATTTATCCACCCCCTTTTCAGAATAGGATTCTGCAGTCTGGGAATAGCTTGGCGGAACTGAATAGAATAAAACAAGCATTATAATAAACATTATTTTCATGGCCTTAGATTTTATCAGAAACATAGCCCACTTCAACATTGAAGGAAATAGCTGTCTCTGTTTCTGCAAGAAAGTGTTCTTTATCTCTCATTGACTTCTCCTCTCTCTGTTACTTAAATGATACTCCCCATTTCTAAGCTTGGGCTTAATAGCTATTGCCTGAGCCAATACGGCTTGTGAGAAATCGGGACTTCTACCCATTTGTACCCATTTGACTCTCAATATCCAAATTACAATTCCACAACTTCCACATTACCTCTCATATTCAATTCCAGCTGGCCAGAGGTGACAGAATATTGTACGAATTAAAATTTTTCTTAATCAGCGGATTGGGATCTATTAAGTTTTTTCGCTGAGTTTAAGAGGTGGATTCCAATCAACAACTCCTGGTGCACGGCGGCCCCAAGTATTTCCATGTTTATCTGGTTTATCCGTAAAAAATCTTACTATTAATCTATGAATCATGTTCATATTGGGAAGAATTCCATGGAAACCTCCGATCGTAGAGAGTGCTTTATCTTCGAGCTCCCAGTATCCATAATCATCTGGCCTCACACATACAAGATTCTCCTGTTTCAAGAATTTAGGAATTGCACCTTCAAAGGGGACAGTCCCGTCCCCGGTAAATCTTCGTTCATCTGTAGTATGATCTTTAGGATCCCAATTATTCTTACGATCCGAAGATTGTAGAACAAATTGAGGTGACTTGCCCTTTTTTATGATCTTTAGATGGACTCGGGTAACAGAATCAACTCCGACAACTGCTAACCATCTATCAGGTGTTAATCCTGCGTCTGTCAATTTAAACTTGTCAATTCCTTCGCGATGTTGTTTCCCGTCAGCCAATAATTTTGCGAATATCTTCTCAGCAAGCTGCATTGGTGGCTCAGGGGGAAGCCCTTTCAAGCGTACCCATTCTTTAATTGTTTGAACTATCCCCGGTTGCCAAGCTTCCGTTTTAAATAATGAGTCAGGAATTCCCGGGTCGGTTTCGATCCCGTTTTTAAAACTTGGTAGTAAATGGTATAAGGCTGGAGTAATTCGAGCGGCCTCGCGTTCCCTCGAACTGGGCGGAGAGGTTCCCAAGTCGGCCGTACCCGTCGTAATTTTAATAACGGCCTCAAAAGATCCTTGATATGGTGTGGCCAAGGTTACTACCTTATTCACGGGTGAGGTGTTGCCTTTTTTCCTCAGATAACCTGTGATAATTAGCCCCCCCATCGAATGTCCGACAAGGTTTACCTTAGGATTTTCAAGATAACCGGCCTGGTGATAGTGTCTCAATATTTTCGTTCGGTCGATAACCTCTTGAATAAAATCAACTAGCTGATCCTGAATGTCATCGAGTCTCATTCTCCAATCGTAGCTGAATGGATACACGGGAACAGGTTGGTCCTCTCTCGACCTAAGGTTATAACGGAGCTCCTCTATGATTTCCTTATATGCGATTTCGTATAATTGATCAGGTTTTAGTCGAGACGGCTCTACTACTTCGTAACGCAGGTCATTGGGATGAAGCGTCACACGTTCATATTCTTTCCTTATCACGGTCCAGACATACTCCGGAGGTAAAGGATATTGATCCTTCAAATAAACAGCGGTGATTCCAGGTATTAATATGACTGGGTCCACTAAGGCCATTTGTCTGCTCTTCTTAATATTATATTTCAGTATAGAGGTAAGAATCAATAAGCCCGGATCCGAATGATGAAATAGATGAGACAACCAAAAAAGATTTACGGTTTCCCTATCTCTGAAAATAAGAAAAATGTAAAATTAAATCAGGGACAGACGTCTCTATTTGTCCCTATTTATCTGTCAAGGTTTACGTTTTCTCCTATCGCCTAAGGTTCATGAAATCTTCAGTAGCTTTTACCAGTTGTTCTGAAGTAAAAGGTTTCTTTAAAAATCTATTACCCGTTGACTCGATAAAATCATTTATAACTGATGTGACAAATATGACCCGTTTTTCTAAGTCTTTTCCTAATCTTTTCACTTCTTGATAAAATTCGTCTCCACCCATTCTTGGCATTAAGAAGTCGGAGATTATCACGTCGTATCTATCGCTCTTTATTCTTTGAAGACCTTCAACACCGTCTCTTGCAATATCTACGTCGAATCCATTTTTCTCTAATATTTCCCTTTCTAATTTGGCTATTATGTCTTCATTCTCTATAATAAGAATTCTTTTTTTATACATTGGCTTGATCCTTATTTAGTCCTTGAACCAATTATTGTATTGATAGTATTTGAACTTGAATGGAATAGTATTATAAGAATTTAGAAAAGTAGGAAAGCGGGAGTAAACACTTTGTTTTTGGCTTCGATCACTATTGCCTATCTTGTTGTATTTACGAACTTCCTAAGTTGACCATCCGTACGTGTGGTCAATTAAGGAAGTTGGGATGCGGGCAACATAAACAAACCCGCTTCCCTCAAGTTCAGTTCTTTTTTAGTAGTTGTTAGGTGCACTTTGAGAATTTTCTTTCATAGGTTCTGTCTGACTGTCCTTGTCATGAGTACCCTCAAAACTGCCTGTATCAGGAGCTTTCTCATCTTCATAAGATTTCACTTCTGATTCTGATGGAATATCCAAACGCTGTCCAGCATAGATCATATCCGGATTCTCTATATTATTAGCTCTGGCTATTACTATCCATTTATCCTGGGAACCTAGATGCTCCTCTGCTATTTCCGCTAGTGTATCCCCCTCTTTAACTACATACTCTCCTTCTGCTGCTATCTCGTCTTCTTCGCTTCCTTTTTGTCCCTCGGAAGTCATACTGCTTTCACTTTCAAAGGTACCTTCGGCAGAAGCTTCACTCTCAACCTTCTCTATGGAAGTCGGTTTCCCATTTTCCAGCATCACCACAACCTTATCCCCTTTCTGTAGCTCCTCTGTTTTTTGTAACCCTGTAACATCAAATGAATGAGTCTTACCAGTCTCGTCTTTCACCTCTATGGTGTGATCCGCGATATTAGTCACCTCACCTCTAATCTGGTTTTGCACATCTGCTTCCCGCTCAGAGCCCTGCTCCATTTGTTGTTGCTGGGTTTGAGCATCGTTTGGTTGCTCTTCCAGAGCATATATACCTACTCCAGTAAGAGTAAGCCCTGAAGCTACTAGTGCGGATAAAACTAGCTTTCTCATTTGTCTTACCTCCTTAGTTTTGGATTTTATTCTATAGTATTTGCAACATCCATGCCAAGTTCGATAGAAATTTTAAATATTTTATATTTATAAGGAGTTATGAAAAGGGGAGGAGATTTAAAGAAGATAAAAAATGTGTTTTAATGTGTGGTATTACACAATAAACAGTGTACGTTTTTATACAAATAATAGAGGTCACATCTGGACTATGTACAATTTGTTATTACTACCCGATTTTCCCATATTTTTTATTTCATAAAATTAAGAATTATGATTTTAGCAACAATTGTAAACATAATTGATCAAAAAATAGAAATTTCTTTCCCCGATTCATAGTTTCAACACATAATAAAAAGTGCACCCCGTTTAATGCGCCATCCTTCAACTGGGTTCAGGATGCGCGGATTGGAATTACATTACGGTATTAAGAGAGTATAAATCCGTTCACACTGAGCGCTTCGACTGAGCTCAGCACAGGCCTGTCGAAGTGTCCGCGCTGAGCGGAGTCGAAGTATGATAATATATAGGTCATAACTCCTTCGAAATTTCGATCCTTCGATTAACTCTAGCGTCTGACGGCACGTTTGATGTTCATGCGGGTTGGGGGCCCCGCCCATCCAATGAGCATTTATCACAAACCACGATAGGCGGGACATTCCTGTCCCGCATTTATTCGAGAGAGTCTAGGGTACCCCCTTTCTGAAAGAGTTATTCCGATCGTATAAGGGCAAGTTCTGACTTCGTCAACTCTTTCTACCTAATTAATCATCATCCATCAAATCGATCCTGAATTTTGCCCAGATAGGTCTGTGGTCTGAAACGGCGAACCTGGCATATCTTTCCCTATAGTCACTAGAATTGCCTGAAGGATCTTCAAATAGTTCTTCATCAAAATCAAAAATTCCATGTTCATTTGCGT
>DASWID010000155.1 GCA_036397855.1 Thermodesulfobacteriota bacterium
TGACCAGGTGAAAGTGCTAGACCGCATCGAAATGCATTTAGTCTATGAGCCATCACGTCAAAGTAAGAGCAGAATTAAAAGGCTGCGCGGAGATTTATTTCCACCTTTTCGATTGCGGGTTGATGAGTTTCGTGTTTATTATGACGTGGATGAAGCAGCGAATAAGGTCATTATCTATGGAGTCATACGAAAAGAAGACGCGGTAGCGTGGCTTGGCCAAAAAATAGTAAAGAGGAGGGAAGAATAATGAAAATCGTTCCGTTGAATGATGTCAAAAACAGGTTCTCGCATTATTTAGAGCAGTCCAAGCGAGAGGATATTATTGTGACGAAGAATGGGCGGCCGGAGGCGGTCATCCACGGTATTACGGATGAAGATTTGGAAGATTACTTATTTGAGACCGATCCGCGATTCATCGCGCGCATTGAGGCGCTTCGGGAGCAATATAGGCGTGAAGGTGGAAAACCGCTAGAAGAAGTACGCAGGGAGTTGGGTTTTGAGAGAAAACCTAAGAAGCCATCAAGGCGAGCCCGGCGGTAGAAAAGGGTGGGTGCTACGATAATTTGCAAACTAATACTCTCTGATGATCTTGCCACGAATTTACACAAAAATTAAAAAATTGTTGGAATTATCATTAGTTGACTCGCCCATATCATTTCGGGACTGGAAAGTCCCGACTATCTATATTTCTTCATATGAAGCATCAATCACTCTACTGTCATCTCGAACCTTGTCCTGAGCTAGCGCGAAGGAACTGTGAGAGATCTTGTAGTCGGGAACTTAGCGAAAGATCCTAAAGGAAAGATTTCTCATATTCATTCGAAATGACAAGACTGGTCCAAATGACAACAGTTTTTTGTCATCTCGACCCTCACACATATGAGCTCGGGACTGGAAAGTCCCGACTATCGACGATAATAAAAAGAAAGATAGATTTTGATTTCATTTCCTGCAAAATTATGAGGTCTTGAGGACTGCCAAGAAGGCCTCCTGTGGAATTTCAATCTTCCCAATCCGCTTCAGGCGTTTTTTCCCTTCCTTCTGTTTCTCAAGTAGCTTCCTCTTCCTCGTAACATCTCCTCCGTAGCATTTTGCCGTAACGTCTTTCCTCACGGCCTTTACAGTCTCCCGGGCTATTACGCGGTTTCCGATCGCTGCCTGTATGGCAACTTCATAGAGCTGCCTGGGAATTATTTCTCTAAGTTTTTCAATAAGCACCTTTCCCCTCTCGTAAGATTTTTCTTTATGCACTATAATCGAAAGTGCATCAACCGGCTCACCATTTATCAAGATGTCTAGCTTTATTAGCTCTGAAGCCTTATAACCTATCGGTTCGTAATCCATGGATGCATAACCGTGGGAGACAGATTTTAAGGCATCATAGAAGTCGAAAATTATTTCTGAGAGGGGGATCTCATATTTCACAATGACCCTGTCCTGGGTCACGTAATTTATGCCTGTTTGGAGTCCTCGCTTCCTCCTGCATATTTCAAAGATTGAACCTAAGTATTGAGCGGGTGTGTGAATTGCGATTAGCACATACGGCTCTTCTATAATCTCTATTTTGTCGGGAGTTGGTAGTTTGCTCGGATTATCGACAGTATAAACATCTCCTGACTTATCATTGACCCTGTAAACCACAGTTGGAGCAGTAGAAATAAGATCAAGTTCAGATTCCCTTTTCAATCTCTCCCTGACAATCTCCATATGAAGAAGACCAAGAAACCCACATCGAAAACCAAAACCTAGGGCGACTGAAGTTTCAGGTTCATAGACTATAGAAGAATCATTCAATGCCAACTTTTCCAGTTCGTCCCTCAGTTTTTCATAATCACCCGGGTCAATGGGATAGAGTCCGCTAAAAACCATCGGTTTCATCACTCGGAAACCGGAAAGAGGGGAAACATCTGGGCTCAACGCATCCGTTATGGTATCTCCGACCTTCGCCTCCTTTATCTCTTTTATCGAAGCTGTAACAAACCCCACTTCCCCTGTTCTTAGCTCTTCTACCTCAATCGCGTGAGGGGAAAACACACCAAGCTTCTTTATCTCATAAACCTTGCCCGTGGACATGAGCTTTACCTTCGTTCCGAGCCTTATGTTCCCCTCAAAGACCCTGATGAGCATCACCACCCCCTGATATGAATCAAACCAACTGTCAAAAATCAATGCCTTTAGGGGTGCATCTATAGCCGCTTTGGGGGGAGGGATTTTCTTTACGACAGATTCAAGGATGTCCTTAATACCGATACCTTCTTTAGCACTCGCAAGTATAGCATCCTGAGCTTCCAAGCCAATGACATTTTCTATCTCTTTAATCACTCTCCCAGGATCGGCTGACGGAAGATCAATCTTGTTTATGACAGGAATAAGCTCAAGGCCTGAATCGGACGCAAGATATGCATTAGCAACTGTCTGCGCCTCGACCCCCTGTGAGGCGTCAACGACAAGAATAGCCCCCTCACACGCCATGAGACTCCTTGAAACCTCATAGCTAAAGTCCACATGACCTGGTGTGTCAATCAGATTTAGTTCATAGATATTTCCATCGTCAGCCTTGTAGTTCAGCCTGACAGCCTGAGCCTTTATGGTTATTCCCCTCTCCCTTTCTATCTCCATACTGTCGAGAAATTGCTCTGTCATTTCACGCTCACTTACACTGCCAGTTATCTCAAGGATTCTGTCCGCAAGAGTAGATTTCCCATGATCCACATGAGCAATTATAGAAAAATTCCTAATATATTTAGGTTCCATCTTCGAAACAGATTAGTATAAAGTATGTAATTTCTTATTCAAATCTAAAATCATTAATCAATACCAGTTTTAGACCAATAATGATTAATAAAAATAACCTATTCTGGTAAAGTTTAAATTGAGTCAAATCGATTGTGTTGATATAATGTCTCTTGTACCATGAGTTCACAAACCCCCATGATAAAGCAGTATATGAAGATAAAAAAACAGTATCCTGACTCAATACTGTTTTTTCGCCTAGGGGATTTTTATGAGATGTTTTTTGAAGACGCAAAGATAGCTTCAAAGATCCTTGGCATCGCGCTAACCTCGAGGAATAAATCAGAGAAGAACCCTGTCCCTCTATGTGGGGTCCCATATCACAGCGTCGAGCCATACATAGCCACAATGCTCAATCATGGATATAAGGTAGCTATTTGCGAACAAATGGAAGAACCAAATCAATCAATGGGAATCGTCGAACGAAGGGTAACGAGGGTTCTTACCCCGGGAGTAATCCTTGACTCAGAAAAATTGGATTCAAAGACGAATAACTACCTTGCAAGTATATACTCCGACGGGAAATCCTATGGACTTGCATATTGTGATATTTCAACGGGAAAATTCAGGACATCATCTTTTTCATCGCTTGACGAACTCAAGAGCGAGATCTCACATATCGAGGCAAAGGAGGTGCTTCTACCCGAGGATCTTCACAACAAGGAAGAATTAATAAGCTATTTCTCACGTTCATGGAACCCACTCCTCACAACAATAGACCCCTGGGTTTGGGAAATCGGTAGTTCAAGAGAAATTTTAGAAGAACAATTGAAAACGAAAACACTCGAGCCATTTGGGCTCGAAAACCACCCTGAATCGATAGTTTGCTGCGGAGCAATAATTCACTATCTCAAACAAACACAAATTGATGATATGCCCCCCTTAGAAGACCCACTATTCCTTAAATTTACAGACTTCCTTTCCATCGATGAATCGACTAAGAAAAACCTTGAGCTCATGCGTAGCTTTCAAGGTACAAACAAAACTGGCTCTCTTCTCTGGGTCCTTGACGAAACACTGACAGCAATGGGAGGTAGACTCATTAGGCAGTGGCTCAACTATCCCCTGATCGATCCTGAAAAGATCAGAGATAGGCTCGATTCCATCGGAGAACTCATAGAGAAAAATGTCTTACGAAACAAATTCAGAAGCTCTCTCAGGGAAATAAGCGATATTGAAAGGTTAATCGGTAGAATTTCTACAACATCTGCAAGGCCAAGGGATTTAGGTGCCCTGAGAGATTCCTCAATCTTAATCTCAGAAGTAAAGGGTTTATCAGAAAATCTTAATACAAAGCTAAATGCAGAAATTAGAAATGGAATAGACGACTTGGCCGAGATAAGGGAATTACTTGACAAAGCCATAGTGGATGAGCCACCTCTATCCTGCCGAGATGGCGGGATGATAAAGGATGGTTTCAGAAAAGAGCTAGACGATCTACGTGTCATCAAAAGGGATGGGAGAAAGTGGATAGCCGGGCTAGAGGCGAAGGAGAGGGAGGCTACTGGCGTCAATTCTCTTAAAATTGGTTATAACCGTGTGTTTGGTTATTACATCGAAATCACGAAGACAAACCTCCACCTTGTGCCGGGTCATTATATAAGAAAACAAACCCTTGTTAATGCCGAAAGGTTTATAACCCCTGAGCTCAAGGATCAGGAGGAGAGGATACTTGGGGCCGAAGAAGAGATTATAGAGCTAGAAAAGGAGCTTTTCGAAGAGATAAGGGAAAGGGTATCCAAGGAAACCGATAGAATAAGGCTTACCGCTCACCTGATAGGGATGATCGATGTCATTTCTTGCCTAGCCCTGGTGGCCGAAAAATACCACTATACTAAGCCACAAGTAGGAGATTCAAGATTAATAGATATCAAAGAAGGCCGTCATCCAGTGGTAGAAAGGATGGAGCTTGGAGAAAGATTTGTGCCAAACGATGTGAGACTCAATCACGAAGAAGACCAGTTTCTGATAATAACAGGTCCGAACATGGCCGGGAAATCCACCCTTATCAGACAGGTTGCCTTGACGATAATCATGGCCCAGATGGGTAGTTTCGTACCAGCGAAAGAAGCGAAGATCGGGGTTGTCGATAGGATATTTACCAGGGTGGGCGCATCGGATAATCTCGCCCGGGGCCAGTCGACCTTCATGGTAGAGATGACGGAAACAGCCTACATCCTGAGACACACTTCCCCTAACAGCCTTGTTATACTGGATGAGATTGGTCGTGGTACCAGCACTTTTGACGGAATGAGCATAGCCTGGGCAGTCGCAGAGTATCTTTATGAGGTGGGCAGCATGGTACTTTTCGCAACCCATTATCACGAGCTAGCACAATTAGCGATCTCCAAAAAAAGGGTAAAAAACTACAACATATATGTTAAAGAGGACAGAGGAAAAATAGTTTTTTTAAGGAAATTCATCCCCGGGGCTTCAAACCACAGCTATGGAATAGAGGTTGCAAACCTTGCAGGCGTACCCGATAAGGTAATAAAGCTGGCCAAGAGCATACTTGCCAGAATCGAGAAATCCCATTTAAGTGTTGGAACATCTATAAGGGGTGGCCAGATGGGACTATTCAAGAATCCAGAAGAAGAAAAAAGGGAAGAGGGAAGGGATCAGATAATAGAAGAATTAATGGATTTAGATCCGCTTTCGATGAGCCCTCTCGAGGCCCATTCAAAGATCATGGAGTTTAAAGAAAAATTGGAAAAGGGCTAAAAGCTGCCTGAATAAATAACAGCCGCCATGGGATCATTTAATTTTTTTAAATTGCTGTCAAGGAAGAGAAAATCCCAAGACCCCATGACCAATAAAAAAACCGAAGGTCAAAGGGGCGAAGAAATAGCTTGCAAGGCACTCAAAAAGAAGGGCTACCGCATCCTTGATAAGAATTTTAGTTGCAGGCATGGTGAGCTCGATATTGTAGCAGAGGATAATGATGTAGTCTGCTTCATTGAGGTCAAGGCCAGGTCTTCTGAAGACTACGGACTTCCCGAAGAAGCCGTAACACACTGGAAGAAGCAAAAACTCCTTAATACAGCCTTTGTTTATATTGAAAAAAAGAAAATCAAGGATCGTGATATGCGCTTTGATATAATATCGGTCGATCTCAAAACCCGGGAAGCGAGAATACTCAAAGACGCATTCGACGCTGATCTCTGACATTATATTATTCTTGAACCTAGGCAATTTAGCCTGACATCTTTAATGATCAAAAGCTGTCGATCATAACCACATACTTCAACAAGGCCTGCGATAATTCTTAGAGACGACTAAAACTTCCCCGCAACTAAATTTTACTCTTGACATGATTAAAATTGTGCGTATTTTTATGTCTAGCACTTCAAGTCTAGGAGTGCTAACCCGTAAATATTCCACCAGGAGGTTTCTTTTATGAAAATAAGGCCGCTTCATGATAAAATCTTGATAAAAAGGATAGATACCCCCCAGACCACAAAAGGCGGGATCGTTATTCCAGATACAGTTAAGGAAAAACCCCAGGAAGGAAAGGTAATTGCTGTGGGGAATGGACGGATCATGGAGGACGGGAAGGTTATGCCCCTCGAGGTGAAAAAGGGCGACAAGATACTATTCAGTAAATACGGCGGGACAGAGATCAATATTGAAGGTGAAGAATATCTGATCCTTGATGAAAACGATGTCCTAGCCATCACGACATAATATAAAAAAAGGGAGGTTTCAAAAATGGCAGCCAAACAAATAGCTTTTAGCGATTCCGCGAGGGATTCCATATTAGATGGAGTGAACAAACTTGCCCATGCTGTAAAGGCCACATTGGGACCCAGGGGAAGAAATGTCTTGATAGAGAAGACATTTGGCGCCCCGGTGGTCACTAAAGACGGCGTAACCGTGGCAAAGGAAATTGAGCTTGAGGATAGGTTCGAAAACATGGGTGCACAGATGGTAAGGGAAGTAGCCTCAAAGACAAGCGATGTCGCTGGAGACGGAACTACCACAGCAACAGTGCTCGCACAGGGAATATTCCGAGAGGGGATAAAGCTTGTGGCAGCGGGACACGATCCGATGAAGTTAAAGAGGGGAATAGATAAGGCAGTGGAGGTGGTGGTAGAGAGTATCAGGAAGTTGAGCAAGCAGGTAAAGGGGAGGACCGAGATAGCACAGGTTGCAACAATATCGGCTAATGGGGATGAAACGATAGGAAACATCATAGCCGATGCGATGGAAAAGGTGGGAAAGGATGGTGTGATAACGGTTGAAGAGGGGAAGACTCTGCAAACAGACCTTGAAGTGGTTGAGGGGATGCAATTTGACAGGGGGTACCTCAGCCCCTATTTCGTCACCGATGCTGAGAAAATGCTAGTCGAGCTCGAAGATCCCTTGATACTGCTGTACGATAAAAAGATATCAAACATGAAGGACATGGTGCCTTTACTCGAAGAGATAGCGAGGAGTGCCAAACCACTTGTAATAGTGGCAGAGGATGTAGAGGGCGAGGCCCTGGCTACGCTGGTCGTCAATAAGATCAGGGGGACACTTAAGGCAGCAGCCGTTAAGGCCCCAGGTTTTGGAGACCGGAGAAAGGCAATGCTTGAGGACATAGCAATAGTAACCGGAGCAAGGGTTATTGCCGAAGAGGCAGGTATGAAAATAGAAAATACCACCTCAAAGGACCTTGGAAGGGCAAAGAAGATAACAATCGATAAAGACAACACTACAATCATCAGCGGCGAAGGTAAGAAAGCGGAAATTGAAGGAAGAATCAGGCAGATCAAGGCCCAGATTGACGAAACAACGAGCGAATATGACAGGGAGAAACTTCAGGAAAGGCTGGCAAAGCTTGCTGGAGGGGTAGCGGTGATAAAGGTTGGAGCTGCAACTGAGACCGAGATGAAGGAGAAGAAAGCTAGGGTAGAAGACGCACTCAATGCCACGAGGGCAGCAGTAGAGGAGGGGATAGTCCCCGGAGGAGGAGTAGCCTTTATCAGAGCAATTAAAGCCCTTGATAGCTACGACCCAGCTGACGATGAAGAGAGAGCCGGTGTAAATATAGTAAAGAAGGTCCTCGAGGAACCGCTTAAAGGCATAGCCAGCAATGCTGGTTGGGACGGGTCGATAGTGGTGGAAAAGGTAAAAGAACAAAAGGGGGCCGGCGGGTTTGATGCCGCGAGGCTAGAGTTCTGCGACCTGGTCGAGGCGGGAATAGTAGATCCCACAAAAGTGACCAGGTATGCGCTCCAGAATGCAGCAAGTGTTGCAGGTCTGCTTCTTACTACCGAAGCCCTTATCGCCGAAAAACCAAAGGAAGAAAAAGGTGGGGGAATGGGTATGCATGGACATCCCCATATGGATGATGAATACTAATCATAATTGATGTTAGGAGGAGTGGAATATCACTCCTCCTATTATGTTTTTGGATTAGAGGAAGTTAATTGGAACGAAAAGTTAAGAAAGCATAAAGTGAGAAATTAAATTACAGAGAATTAATATCACTAGTTAACGCTCCTATAGGCCTGGCGTACCTTTCCCATTTTCCCAATTTCGATATATGTTTTAGTATCGCTTTTTTGAGAGGAAAACAAGGTTAAATCCTTTGGCTCGTCTATATCAAGTGCAATTCTGGGCATGTGATATATATCGAATTCAATACCTCTTTTCTTTGCCTCATCAATATGTTTCTTAAAACTGTCATACCCAAACCGTGAAGGAAAAACATCTGGGGGTCTTCTAAGAATAGCATTGGTACCCAGCCAGTCCCTAGCGGGAACTAGGATTGCCGAAGGGCACGGCCTTTCTCTTTCCAAAATATAATCGACATCTTCAGGCGTAATGAGTGGAACATCACCCGGAATGACCAGGACGGATTCCGCTCCAATCTCCTTACAAACATTCGAACTATAATCAATGGAACTGCTTTCGCTTTCCTGCTTGGTCTCCCTTATAACATCGACACCAAAGCTCTTTGCATGTTCCCGAGCAAGCCCGTCCAGGGTAACCACAAAGAGTTTCGTTAAAAGTTTAGAACCCCTGAGCGCTGTCAGCACATCCCCCAGCATTAGGCAGGCTATTCTAGTTCTATCCGTTTGAGAAAGTACCGGGGAGAGTCTTTCCTTTGCAAGTGATAAGTCCTTCACGGGGACAATGGCAATTCTCATCTGAAACAATTTACAGTAGTTTGAGGACTTTTTCCATAGGTTGTGTGAACCAATCCAGGCTAATTGATATATAATTTACATGTATAGATATTTAAGAATCGATTAACACATTAGACCCGGTCATTATTACATGATATGCCACAAAAACCGCATTATATAGCTCATAGACATCGCCTGAGGGAAAAATTTAAAAAAGCAGACAGCAACGGTCTCCATGAGTACGAATTACTCGAACTCCTATTAACATATGCAATTCCAAGAATTGACGTAAAACTGGCTGCTAAAGAACTCTTGAAGCGCTTTGGAGGACTTTCCGGGGTACTGGATGCGAGTCAGGGCGAAATCGAAGGAATCAGGGGTATAGGACCAATTTCAGCCACCCTCATACGTTTGGTAAAAGAGTTATGTGTCACGTATTCTGCACAAAGGATGAGAAATAAGGATATCCTCTCTTCACCCGAGTCTGTTTTGGAGTTTTCACGGTTTAAGCTCTCAGGCAAGCCAAATGAAGCGCTGATGGCAATATATGTCAACGTAAAGAATGAGGTCATAGACTATGAAATGCTTACCGAAGGCACTGTCGATAATGTAGTAATCTATCCAAGACGAATTATTGAGGGAGCGTTAAGGTATCACGCTTCAGGTTTAATCATCGTTCATAACCATCCGAGCGGAAATCCAGACCCATCCGAAGAGGATAGGCTGTTAACAAACTCCTTATCAGAAATATCAAAGACGCTTGATATCAGACTCCTGGATCATATCATCGTGGGAAAAGATGGCTATTTCAGTTTCAGAGAAAGGAACGCGCTATAATCCAAGCGGGGTTGGAAAACCCCGCCTATCGATATGTCATGATAATATTAATTGCCATCGATAGTCGGGACTTTCCAGTCCCGAGCGGATCTACATTTTTAATTTTTTACATGTATATTTAAACAAAAACCATCACAGTCGATGAAAATGGATTTGGAAAAACTCATAAGATCTGAGGAAGCCGACAAAGAGAACAAACTTGAAAGAGCCCTGCAAATAGCAAAAAGGGAATGGGAAAATATCAGGATATCATTAAAACTCTGCGGTGATATAGGCGAGTTTTCTGAGGAAGACTTCATGATAGGTATTATTGATGAAGACGTAATAATCAGAGAGCCCGAGATTAGCCCTACGAAATCGGTCTCATTTTTCGCACCTACCTTCTATCCCATGTATTTTATAAGAAACCTCATCTCAATGGACAAAAAGCTGGAAGAACGTGGATACAAAACTGTAGAAGCCCTCTATGTGTTCATAGAGCTTGCCACCAAGGCCACTGAAAGGCTTGGTCTAATAGGGACTTTCAGCATGGGTTTCGGTGCCGGATACGCGAGCGTAAGAACCGGCTGGACCGCAGAGAAGGGTCTCCCGGTCGAAAGGGATATTTTCTTTAAAATGTTCTTTAAAGGCACAAGGAAAAATTACGACTGGGAGTTCTTCTGGACCTCAGTGGGGGAGAAACTAAAGACTATATTCGAGAAATTCTTGGCCTGGCAAAACGACCGAACACTATATCAAAGAGAAGTAAAACCAAAGTCAATAATAAAACCAATGATGGTTTGAAACTCGTACATTCAAACCGTCTGCCTACCCCTCAGAAGATCCCCGGATCGTCGTATTCATCATCCGCAATATCCCCGAAGCTAGGAACCCCTCGACTATCTGCTAAGAATCTAAGCTTTACAACTCCCGTAGGCCCATTTCTCTGCTTCCCTATAATTATCTCCGCAATCCCATCCCTTTCGTCAGCGTTTTTCCTGTACGCATCCGCTCTATGAATGAAGACAACGACGTCAGCATCCTGCTCGAGCGCCCCGCTTTCCCTTAGATCGGAAAGCTGTGGACGCCTATCTGAACGGGTTTCAGTCTGTCGACTTAGCTGGGAAACCGCTATAACGGGCAGGGTTAGCTCTTTCGCGAGGCTTTTTAGAGAGCCAGAAATCTCGGCGATCTCACGCTCCCTTGTCTCTGATACACCGGTCCCTCTCATTAGTTGAAGATAATCAACAATAAGAAGATCCAGGCCCTTATCCTTCTTCTGCCTCCTTGCCTTTGCTCTAAGTTCTAGAACATTAATAGCAGGAGTATCGTCAATGTATACCTTCGCCTTGCCAAAGATGTCAGCGGTTTTTACGAGCTTTTTTAAATCCTCATTGTTAATGTACCCGCTCCTGATATCGGAATAGTTCACCTTCGCACTCGCCGCTAGCAGCCTTAACATAAGCTGCTCTTTGGTCATCTCTAAAGAAAAAATCCCGACGTTAAACCCAAAATTTATCGCTGCGTGTGTTGCAATATCCAGGCAAAAGGAGGTTTTCCCTAGTCCAGGCCTGGCAGCAACTATTATCAGATCAGAGGGTTGAAGCCCGCAGGTCATATGGTCAAGCCTTTCAAATCCAGTCGGAACACCCGTAATGAGCTCTTTCCTCGAATGAAGTGTTTCAATAATCTCCAATGCCTTCGCAGCAAGCTCCCTGCTTTCAAAAAAACTCGGTTTCACCCGATGCTGTGCAACATTGAGTATTGCGTGTTCTGCGCGGTCTATAAACTCATCAACGTTTATTCCCTCTTCTTGCCCGCGACTTGCTATCTCAGTCGCAGCAATCACGAGCCTTCGAAGAATGGATTTTTCTTTTACCAACCTCGCATAGTATTCGATATTCACCGTTGTTGGTACTATCTCGGTTAGATAGGTGAGATAAGAGCTTCCACCGACCTCTTCCAGGACATGCCCATCCGACTTCAAGTAATCGAAGAGCGAGAGAATATCGATCGGTTTGTTATTTCTGTCAAGCTCAACCATTGCATCAAACATCTTTCTATGGGATTCCCTATAGAAATCCTCGTTTGTTAATATATTGAGGACCTGGTTTATAAGATCTCCATCGATTAAAACAGCGCCAAGCACGGCCTGCTCAGCCTCTATATTCTGTGGTAATGGTCTTGATAGGTTCGCCATAGAAGATGTCAAAAGAAACCGTGAAACTAACTACATGGATTTAATAATTCTTATTAATACTTACGCGCCCCACAATAATCTATACGCCCATAGATAATCTATACGCTAGCCTCTTATCGAGGCCGGAATCGATTATCTTCTCCTGAGCAGTCATTATATCATACTCGAGCCTATAGAACCTTATAGTTTTTTCAGCATCGTTGTAAATAAGAAACGATGCCCTGGGATCCCTATCACGCGGCTGACCGACGCTCCCGGGATTGATAAGATACATATTGTTGGCGTCTATCTCTATCTCCCCGTCCGTAAAGCCCTCTACACTGCCATTCGAATAAACGTAATAAATCGTTACATGAGTGTGCCCAAAAAAACAGATCCTGGTATTAATCATGAGCTTAAACTCCATAATGGCTTCAGAGCTCGAGAATATATATTGATCCGGATCGGATATGGCGCCGTGTACCACAAGGAAATCCCCGATCTCCCGCTGATGTGGAAGACCAAAGAGAAAATCCCTATTTTCTCTGGTCAGCTCCCTCCTGGTCCAGAGCGCCGCATCCCTGGCTATAGGGTTGAAATTATAGGCCTCATCTTTACCACACGCCACCATATCGTGGTTTCCAATGATAGAAGTGACCTGCCTGTCCCTTACTATATCTAAACATTCATTCGGGCTTGCGCCATAACCCACGATATCACCAAGACAGACAATCTTATCTACGCCAATCCTATCTATTTCAAATAAGGTCCTTTCGAATGCCTCAAGATTAGAATGAATATCTGAGATGATAGCATAATTCATAGATAATGGACCCATTCTTGTTCGCTACTTCAGGATTACTATGCCAATATCCATGACATTGGTACCAGTCGGTCCCTCTTTGACGAGTGCTCCAAGTCTATCAAAGAACCTGTAAGAGTCATTTTGCGACAGGCACTCCCTGGCGCTAAGTTTCATTTCACGTGCTACTTTTCTTGTGTCTCCGTCGCATATCGCACCGGTTGCGTCTGTGGGACCGTCAATGCCGTCGGTACCGCAAAACAGCCCTAATATATCATGATCCATTATCTCCATAGCAAATGATAACGCAGTCTCCGTATTTCTTCCACCCTTTCCATTACCATTAATGGTAACTGACGTCTCACCCCCAAATATCATGCACGCAGGTCTTTTCACAGGGGTGTTAAATCTTTCAATATCGAATGCGATCGCAGCTATAACCTTTGCCACTTCTCTGGCTTCGCCTGAGACTTGGGATGAGAGTAGAAAAGTGTTATATCCAAGCTCTTTTGCCTTCCTCTTTGCGGCTATAAGGGACTTGAAATTACTTCCCACAATTATGGTCTGAACCCCCTTTGGATCATATTCATGATCCTTGAGGGTTTCAGGTAGGTGTCCCCTCCTGCCCTCTTCCAAATGCACCATCACTTGTGGCGGAACTCTATGCTCAAGCCTAAGGGCTTCTATAACACGACAGGCATCATCGAATGTAGTGGGATCCGGAACTGTTGGTCCTGAGGCAATTGTATCAAGCCTATCACCAACAACATTAGAAAGTATTAACGTTATAACCTGCGACGGAAACGCCTTCTTAAGGAGACCGCCACCTTTAATTTGAGAGATATGTTTCCTAACTGCATTGAGTCCATACTTATCTGCCCCTGAGTTTAGCAGCATTAAAGTGGTCTTCTGTTTGTCCTTTAATGAAATCCCCGATGCTGGCATTGCAAGAAGCGCACTCCCACCACCAGAGATCAAGAAAATCACAAGATCCCCTTCACCGGTTCTCTCGAGAAGTTTTAATACGTCATCGGCAGCACTGAGGCTTCTCTTGTCAGGTACTGGATGACTAGATAGATAGAACCTTGACCTTTTAAAGTCAAATTGAGGTTGCGAATTTGACACCACGATTCCATCTTTGATCCTATCTCCTAAGATATCCTCGATCGCCCTGGCCATCGCAGGGGCAGCTTTTCCAAACGCAATAACGTATAAAGACCTGAATAGATCTAGATTGTAGGTCCTAGAATCAACTCTAAACTTGCTTCCCCTTAGCTCTACATGATCCAAAACACACCTGATGGGATCCGCCGCCTTTAGCGCTTCCTTATAAATATCAATAGCTTGATCTTTAATCTGATGGGAAAACATTTCTATATCAGAATAATGACAATCTTTTCTATGAATTCAATCAATTTTAATCTTTTCTATAACCTGATCTATCTTCGCTTTGGTTAGATTCTCGTGTAGCTCGTTGTCGACTAGCATGACAGGGGCGGTTCCGCACGAAGCTAGACACTCGGCTTCTAAGAGAGTGATCCTGCCATCGTGTGTTGTTTCTCCGACCTTTATGCCCAATTTTTCAGCTAGATAATGCTCCACCTGACCGGCACCCCTTAGAGCGCAAGACAGCGTTCTGCATTGCCAAATAATATGCTTCCCAACAGGTTTCGTAAAAAACATAGTATAAAACGTTGCAACGTTCTGAACATTTGAAGGAGGGATTCCAAGGATCTCAGCCGTCTCTTTCATTGACTCAGTTGAGAGCCATCCATACTCACTTTGAACCTCATGAAGCACCGGGATAAGTGCGGCCTGATTCGTTTGAGATTTTGACAAAATTTCACTTATTTTTCCTTTGAGTTTTTCTGAAAAAGGCATGCAGGATAGATTCTCCTAGAGAGCTAGACGATATTTAAACTAACATGGATTGTATGCGTGTCAAGAAACCTTTGATGAACATAAAGTATGTTTACAAATTCAAATGTATTCGATGATCTTTTATGCGACAGAACACCTAAATGGCCCGCTTTATCGTGTAGCCTACGTACCCGTTTAATGAAAACATCAAACATGCGGACAGAAGTTCTCCTTCATTGTAAATGTGAACCGTTCATCCTTCGACAAGCCTGTGCTGAGTGAAATCGAAGTGCTCAGGACGAACGGTTTGAGCATAAAAATAACGGGACCCAGGCCTTTGTTTGACAGGGATTTATTATAAAGAATTTATAACGTCTTGGTGTAAATCCCTTATTTCGATAGCCGAGGTTTTCTAACCTCGGAATAATTTAGCCATTCGTTTACGGATCCCAAATTAAGACACTCTAGCGTGACAACCCGTGACCCTAAAACAAAATCAGCATAATGAAACTATAAGGTATCGAGTAGACACATATCCGCTCATCCTGAGCACTTCGATTTCACTCAGCACAGGCTTGTCGAAGGATGAACTACAAGAATTTCACATAGGCATTAATAGCACCCTTATATTAACACCTGGCAAGCTAAGGACGAACGTGTTGTATTGAACAATTTTTGCGCAGATGGGCAGGACGCCGGCTTACGAATTAATCGACGGTCTCTTGATATTGATAGGAGGAATATTACTCCTAACTCCCGGACTAGTGACCGACCTGATAGGTTTACTGATGCTCATTGAATGGAGCAGAAAATTATTTAAAAAATGGCCGGGCAAAAGATTAAGTCAGCGGGTTCAATCACGAAATACAAGGACCACTTATTCTTACGGCGAAAATCCATGAAATCCCCGACACGTTATGGTAACATAATTTTATATCACTTTTCATGATTCCGTAAGACCGCAAACTAGTCGTTGTAAAACCTTGAGGAGAGATCATCATGCTTGATCTTTTTAAAAGCATTTTCGATAAAACCGGTAATAGAGAAATTCAGAAAGGATCAATCGACCAGCAACAGAAATTGAAGATCGCCACCTGCGTCACCCTACTCGAAGCTGTCACAGCAGATGACATACTTTCCGATCACGAATTTCACAAGATAATCGAATTACTTAAATCAAAATATGAAATGACCGACACCCAAGTAAATGAATTGATAGAAACGTCTAAAAAAGAGCGCGAAGACTCTGCAGATCTCTGGTATTTCACTAATCTTATAAATGAAAATCTTACAATTGATGAAAAATATGATTTAATGGAAATGATATGGGAGGCGGTTTACTCAGATGGTACGCTTGATAAGTATGAGAATTACATTGCACATAAATTGAGAAATCTCTTAAATCTTGATCATACTAAATTCATCGACATCAAATTAAAGGTTAAGGAAGGAAAGTTATTATAAAAAACTGAAAGTCAGCCGTCACGCCCGAAGCGCCCTACTACTCTTTAGCATATTTAGAAATTCCTTTACCTCCCTTGATTTCACCTTCATGCTTACCTTATTCACTACCAGTTTTGCCGTTATATTCGCTATGGTTTCGATTTCTACTAAATTATTCTTTCTAAGAGTTTCACCGGTTGCACTCAAATCCACTATAACATCCGAAAGCCCGACAATAGGAGCTAGTTCAACTGAGCCATAAAGCTTTACGATGTCAGTCGTAATCCCCTTCTTTACAAAATGCTCAAAAGAGGTTCTAGGATATTTAGTCGCGACCCTTAGGAGCCTCGATGTAGGAAATTTGAATCCCTTCGGTGCTGCAACGACAAGCTTGCATTTACCGATCCCAAGATCGAGTGGTTCGTATAAATCGTGTTTTTCTTCGATCAACGTATCCTTTCCTACTATTCCACAGTCTGCTGCCCCATATTCGACATAGGAAGGCACGTCAGAGGGACGCACAATCAAGATCTTTAATCCAACTTCTGGGTATTCGTAGATCAGCCTTCTGGAATCGTCGTAAATCTCACCGACAGGTAATCCACCTTTTGTTAACATCCGGGCGGCTTCTTTCAATAGCCTGCCTCGGGCGATTGCAAGTGTTATCAATCTTTCTCCCTCCATATTCTGGCACCGGCAGCTTCAAGTTTCTTATCTAGCCTCTCGTAACCACGGTCAAGATGATAGACCCTGGATATAACCGATTTTCCACTGGCTGCTAGCCCGGCCAAAACAAGTGATGCGCTAGCTCTGAGATCGCTTGCCATTGTAGGAGCGGCACTCAGACCAGAAATTCCCCTTACAACCGCGCTATTACCCACTAACTTTATATCTGCGCCCATTCTCCTCAATTCACCTGCATGCATAAACCTCTGTGGAAAAATATTTTCGGTTATAACGCTGAGGCCGTCTGCAATGCTCATCATTGTCATCATCTGAGCCTGCATGTCTGTAGGAAACCCTGGATATGGAAGTGTATTTATATCTACGCTCTTTATCCTCCCGTGGCCCCTTACTCTTATTCCACCGTCATGCCTCGAAATTTCCGCCCCAGCCTCAATTAATTTCCCAATGACCGCACCAACGTTCTCAAATCTGCATTTCCTAATTAATAGATCACCCTGTGTAATGGCTGAAGCAACCATCAATGTTCCCGCCTCGATCCTATCTGGCATAACCTCATGCCGTTGTACGGGTGAAAGCCTCTGGACACCCTGGATCGTTATAATATCCGTGCCCGCACCCTCGATCTTAGCACCCATTTTGTTCAGCACGTTCGCAAGCTCCACTATCTCAGGTTCACATGCGGCATTGAGCAGCATTGTTTCTCCCTCGGCGAGAACGGCGGCAAGCATCATGTTTTCTGTGCCTGTGACCGTAGATATATCGAACGGAACAATATTCCCTCTAAGCCTTGGAGCAGAGGTTTCTATATACCCCTCTTCAATCTCAATATCAGCACCCAGAATTCCAATCCCCTTTAAATGTTGATCGATTGGTCTCTCCCCAATTGCACATCCCCCCGGAAGGGACACCCTAGCACGTCCAAATCTCGCCGTCAGGGGCCCAAGCACGAGCACCGAAGCACGCATCGTCTTTACTAACTCATACGGAGCAACCCAATTGTTAATTCCGGTGCTATCAATTAAAAGGTTGCCATCTTCATACTCAACTTCTGCCCCTAAGATCCTAAGGAGCCTCGACATCGTTCTTACATCTAAAAGGTCAGGCACATTGGTGAAGGTATTTCTACCCTCGGCGAGTATACATGCCGGCATCAGGGCAAGTACTGCGTTTTTTGCTCCGCTAACAACAACTTCTCCCTCGAGTCTCCTTGAACCCTCTATGACTATATTATCCATCTACCTTTAATTACCCTTTTAATCCCAGAAAGATCATCTAAAAGTGATATATCTCGATAGCCAATCACTTTAAATATTCCTATTGCCTCTTCATTATGACTTGCCCCTATCTCCATGATACACCATCCACCATTTTTTAGTACAGAAATCGCATCCGAAGCGACACGCCTTATGCAATCCAAACCATCTTCTCCCCCGTGGAGAGCCACAATCGGCTCAAAATCTCTGATATCCGGTTCGAGTCGACATAATTCGGTTTCCGATATATAAGGCGGATTCGAAACAACAATATCAAAGGACCTCTCCTTAACGAAATTCAAAAAATCCGAATGGACGAAAGAGATATTGTGCACATCTAGTCTTTTAGCATTCTCCTTAGCCACCAAAATTGCATCAAGTGAAATATCAGAGGCAATAATCATCGAATCACTACGCTCACTTCCAATAGTAATAGCAATGCATCCGCTTCCAGTCCCGACATCAATTATATGCGGTGAAGAAATATTCCTGATAATATTTAAAGCTTCCTCCACCAGTTTTTCAGTTTCCGGTCTAGGAATAAGAACCTCGGACCCAACAAAAAATTGTCTTGAGTAAAACTCTTTTTCACCCAGAATATACGCGATGGGTTCTCTCCCTACCCTTCTCGCGATTATTTCTTCAAATTCTCTTAAGCTCTCCCATCCTATCTCAATCTCCGGCTGAGTATAAATATCAATTTTATTTATCCCAAATACCTTAGAAATGAGTAAAGACGTCTCTAGGCCGGGGTTATCAATGCCAGCACCCTTAATTTTATCTTTTCCAATCAAGTAGGCTTCTTTCAGAGTCATTTTTAATACACAAGTTTACCTAAAAAAACAATAAGATGTTATTCAGTCGTGACTCAATTTCAAGCTAATCTGGCCGATAACTTAAAAGAATCTCTAAGGAAAGTTTTTCCCCACCACGATCAATTAGGAAACATATCATGTGGTAGACGTATGAAAGCAGAAAAATTCGAAAGATTAACAAATCATATATAATTTATTAAGATATACCCTTGGTAAACTATTACTATGGAGGACAAAACCGCAAGAGCCAATGATTGGTAACGGAGTAAAACTAACAAAGATTCTGGGGATAGAAATCTGGGTTGATTATTCGTGGCTAGTGATATTTGCGTTGGTCACTTGGAGTTTGGCGGGTGGGTTCTTCCCAAAGGAATATCCTGGCCTAACAAGCCTAGCCTACTGGATTATGGGCGCGTTCGCAGCCATTCTACTATTCTTATGCGTCCTACTCCATGAGCTATCTCACTCCTATGTCGCACAAAAATCAGGTATAGCCGTCCCGAGGATCACACTCTTCATATTCGGGGGTGTAGCACAGATAGCCGAGGATCCTAAGAATCCGAAAATAGAATTAAACGTAGCAGTAGCTGGCCCTATTTGTAGCTTATTACTTGCTTTGTTGTTTTGGATTCTGTCGAAATCCGTGCTTGTATCTTCATATATACAACTTCTTGCAATATTCGAATATCTTGCCTTCATCAACATAGCCCTTGCAGTCTTCAACCTGGTTCCGGGCTTTCCTCTCGATGGGGGAAGGATCCTTAGGGCTTATCTTTGGGATAGGTGGGGTGATATGAGAAAAGCAACTCATACAGTAAGCCGGATCGGAAGCGGATTTGGTATAGGATTGATAATACTCGGTCTGATTAATTTTTTTTTGGGAAACTTCATCGGAGGAATTTGGCTTGTTTTCATCGGTATGTTTTTAAACCAGGCCTCAAAGTCCGGTTATCGAATGACTCTGGCCAAAGACGCACTTACTGGTGTAAAGGTAAGAGACATCATGACATCCAAAGTCACTTCGGTCCCCGCTTCGATTTCACTTAACGAACTAGTCAATAAATACTTCCATCAATTTATCTTTATCTGCTTTCCGGTTGTCAATGAAGAAGGCGAGCTTTTAGGTCTAGTCTCGCTCAGACAGATAAAGGATGTACCCAAAGAATTATGGGATCAAAAAACTGTAGGTGATATTATGATGAGAAATTCTGATTTCAATATTCTCAGTCCCGATGATGATGCTTTAAGAGCGGTAAACTTGATTATGAGAAACGACCTGGGAAGAGCCCCAGTAGTAGAGAGAAGAAAACTGGTTGGAATAATTACGAGAAGAGACATAATGACATTTCTCTCCATTAAGTACGAACTTGGCACCTAACTTTTTATAAATGACATCAAAATTTGTACTCGCTTCCTCTTCCCCAAGAAGGGAAAAGCTGTTCAGGAAATTAGGACTAGACTTTAGGATAATTTCACCAAATGTGGTAGAAAAGCATATAAATGGTGAATCTCCAGTAGAGTACGTACGGAGAATTTCTCTAGAAAAGGCTTTAGCTGTTGCGGCTACGTTGAAACATAAACATATAGTAATAGGTGCTGACACGATAGTTGTATGCGATGGAGACATACTGGGAAAACCAGAGGATGAAGAAGAAGCAAAATCCATGCTGATGAGACTTTCTGGAAGATATCACCACGTGATCACAGGCCTATCCATAGTCAAGTCAACGAGCGAAATAATGCATGTCGAGAATGTTAAAAGTACGGTCAAGTTCAAATCGCTAAACCCACATGAAATTGAAGAATATGTTAATACCAAGGAGCCTTCGGATAAAGCTGGCGGTTACGCAGCACAGGGAATCGGGGCATTTATGATAGAAGAAATTCACGGCTCATTCACAAACATAGTAGGTCTCCCTCTTTCAAGTTTATCGAACGCACTTAAAAATCTAGGAATCATATAAACATTGTTAATAAAGATGGAAATAGCACAGTCCCTACAGGGCATTCAGGAGAAAATTTTTAGAGCCGCACTCAGGGCTAAAAGAAACCCCACTGGGATTAGAATTGTTGCTGTTACCAAGACCGTGAATCACGAAAGGGTCATAGAGGCCTATAACGCGGGTATCGATACCTTTGGTGAAAGCTATGCACAGGAGTTTAGAGATAAGTACAAAATCGTCGAGTCAATATTAGGACGAAAAGTAAAATGGCATTTTGTAGGGCGGATCCAGAGAAATAAGGTGAAATATATTGTCGGTAAGGTTGATCTTATACACTCACTTGATAATATTAAGGTTGCTGATGAAATCGACTGGAGAGCAGAAAAGCTGGGAATCACTGTTCAAGCTTTAGTTGAGGTAAATGCCGGTGAAGAGTCAAAAGCTGGAGTCAATTTTGGAAATGTTAAGGAATTTCTCGAAAATCTCAGAAAATTACACAACATTGAAATAGAAGGATTAATGATTATGGCTCCTTATTTTGATGAGCCAGAAATGTCAAGGCCCTACTTCAGGAAACTAAGGGAATTGAGGGATGGATTAAAAAAGGATTTCCCAAAACTAAACCAGCTTTCGATGGGAATGAGCGCGGATTTTGAAATTGCAATCGAAGAAGGATCAACAATTGTAAGAATAGGAACCGCTATTTTCGGACCAAGACCTCAATAGATGAAAAACCTTTACAACAAGCCATTATCAAGGGAGTATTAAACTGGAGGAAAAATGAAAAAATTAGGATTCATCGGGGCTGGTCACATGGCCGAAGCCCTTTTAAAGGGGCTGATTACATCCGGACTATACAGAAAAGATCAGATCATAGTCAGTGACATCGATCCGAAAAGACTTCAACTAATTTCATCAGGCTACGGCGTGAATATCACAGCCAATAACAAAGAGATATTGAAACAGGCAGACATGATCATCCTGGCGGTAAAACCCGACGTAATCGAAGACGTATTGAAGGAAATAAAGGGATCATTAAACTCAAGTAAGATCCTAATTTCAATCGCGGCTGGTATCACCACTTCCTTAATCTCTAAGACAATAAAGAAAAAAGTAAAGTTGGTTCGTGCGATGCCCAATACACCTGCACTTGTACAAATGGGCGCAACCGCCCTTCATTTCAATTCACTGTTAAACCGAAAAGAGAAAGAATTAATCAAGGAAATTTTTGAATCTGTAGGCACTGTGGATTTAGTAGATAACGAAAAGCTACTCGACGCTGTTACCGGTCTCAGCGGCAGTGGTCCAGCATTTGTCGCGATGTTCATCGACGCACTTTCGGATGGAGGTGTCAAGATGGGGCTCACAAAACATATGGCACTCAGACTTGCTGCCCAAACAGTTTATGGAACAGCCAAGCTAGTTCTTGAGGGAGGACTCCACCCCGCTGAATTTAAGGACAGGGTTTCGTCCCCGGGGGGAACCACCATTGAAGGAATACACCAATTAGAGCTATATGGCTTTAGGGGAAGCGTGATTTCGGCAGTAGAATCTGCTGCACTCCGCTCGAGAGAATTAGCAAGGGGAGAATATAGATGAATATCATCGGCAACCTGCTTGGAGCTTTGGCAACAGTCATAGATATATTGCTTAATGTCTATATGTGGATAATAGTGGCAAGGGCTATAATATCGTGGGTAAGCCCGAATCCACATAATCCGATTGTGAATTTTCTGATAGTCGCTACCGAACCGGTGCTCAGGTATGTCAGAAGAGTCGTCCCCCCAATAGGAGGAACTTTCGACCTTTCGCCGATACTTGTACTAGTGGCTATCGTCTTTTTGAGACAATTTTTAGTTCAAACCCTTCGCCAATTGGCAATCAACCTGAGTACGGGTGCCTTTTGACATTCGATAACAAAAAATCTTCTATGACCATAGAGGCTAAAGTAGTACCGAAATCCGCGCGTGATGAGATATGGGGATCTGTAAATGGAATACTAAGGGTTAGGGTTTCTGCCCCACCAATAGAAGGAAAAGCAAATGAAAGGCTCATAGAGTTGATTTCGAGAACAATAGGAGTGCCTAGATCTAACGTAACTATAATAAAAGGGAGAACCTCAAGAATAAAAACCATAAGCATCGAAGGCGTATCACAGAGTAAATTCAATTGGTTTAAAAAAACGTATTCCGACCAAGAATAAATCATCTAAACAAAGCGCGCTACTACATTAATGAATTGTGAGCCGATCCTTAATACACACCAAAAAGAGGTAATTAAGATTGTCGAGCCTTCTTATGCAAAATAGCAAAATACACTATTTGCGAGGCGACAATTTCAACAAAGATCATCCGACAATATTAATGATTCATGGTGCTGGCCAGACCAGTAAGACCTGGGAATATCAATTTGAGATTCTACGAGGCCAGCCTAAATTTAATATGATCATCGTAGATCTTCCAGGTCATGGAAGCTCTCTTGGCCCCGGCTGTAGGAGTATCAATGAATACAAGAATTTCCTAAAAAATTTCTGTGACGAGCTGGATTTAAAAAACCTAATTCTCGTCGGTCACTCAATGGGCGGCGGCATAGCTCAGGTATACGCCGTCGACTACCCGGAAAGTGTTAATTCCCTTATTCTTGTAGCGACAGGCGCCAGGCTCAGGGTCGCCAAAGAAACCCTAAATTTGGTAAAAAACGACTACGATAAATTTTGTGAAATCGCTCCGTCCCGCGC
>DASWID010000156.1 GCA_036397855.1 Thermodesulfobacteriota bacterium
GGGCTCACCGAGGAGTCTCCGGAAGCGTACAAAGATGTTAATGAGGTTGTAGATGTTATAGCCGAGGCGGGCATTGCAAAGAAGGTTGCCCGTCTGAAACCCATTGCCGTAGTTAAAGGATAAAACGTGAAAAATAGGGACACTCATTTTAGTGATCATACATTATTACTTAATCCGTTCATCATTTAGTTGAATAATAACGGTCGGGTAAGTATCATGCCAGTTATAAATAGTGTCAGTCCCTATTTTCCTGAATTTCGTGATTAACGTCTGAAGTTAGTTTTAATTTACCATACCCGATCGATCCGGGTACACGGGTCTTTCGGGCGTTTGAAGATGGTTCTTTTCCAGCAAATCCACAACAACTTCAATTGCTTTGTTTAGTTGCCGGTCGTTACCCGCAGCCACTTCTTGGGGAGAGTTCTCAACTTCATAGTCGGGTTTCACACCGAATCCCTCTACTTCCCATTTGCCCTCTGAATTCCAAAAAGCGTAGCTCGGCGCTGTTACGAATCCTCCATCTAATAGGTTTGGGCTGGCGCCAATTCCGATGAGGCCTCCAAGGGTTCTAGTTCCAACAAGCTTTCCTAACTTAGCCTTCCGGAAATAGTAGGGAAAGGCGTCACCGCCCGATCCTGACCAACCATTTATTATCATCACCTTAGGGCCATTGTGCGATATGGTAGGAGTCTGTAAATCTCTTTGATCGCGCCTTGCCCAGAAGTTTAAAATCGGACGATTAAGTAATTCGATAAATCGATCTGGTATTTGACCTCCGCTGTTGAATCTCTCGTCTATTACTAGACCGTCTTTAAATCTCTGTGGCGTAAATTGTCGTACTAATTCATTTTGACCATTTCTTCCCGTATCTGGGACATACACATAACCCACACGACCTTTAGTCTTGTCTTCTACCGTTTTTCGGTTGTTCTCAACCCAGGAGAGATAGCGCAGTTGTTGATCATCCTCTTTAGATAATGGTTTGATCAGAATCTCTCTTGAGCCTTTTACTATTGGGGAAGAGTTGATTGAGAGTGTCACAATTTGGTTTGCAAGACCTTGAAAGGCGTACCAAGGGTCCATTAAAGTGTCCAGTGGCTTACCGTTAACTGCGAGCAAGTATTGTCCTTCGTTGACATTTACTCCGGGATCGACCAGGGGAGAGCGTACGCCAGCATCCCAGGCCACTCCTCTATATATCTTTTTTATCCTATAGGCCTTGTTTTGCTTATCCAATTCAAAGTCGCATCCTAAAAGGCCAACCGAAATTTCCTCTGGTTGATCGATATCACCGCCGCCTACATACGTGTGTGAACTGTTCAGTTCTGAAATCATCTCTCCTATAACATAATTCAGGTCTTCTCTATCTACGAGGTAGGGTAAAAGTGCTTCATAACGGTTTTTAATTTTTTGCCAATCGACGCCGTGCATGTTTGGATCATAGAAAAAGTCGCGTTCAATTCGCCACGACTCATTAAAGATCTGTTTCCACTCCTCCAGTGGATCGATCCATACCTTCATCTGATCGGTAGGAATTGTATCATCACCGACCTTTTTGCCCTCTGCGAGATCGATAATGCCGTAGGTGGAGTTACTCTTGTATATTAACTTTTTGCCATTCGCGGAAGCTACGAAAGTATCGACGTTTTGTATTATAGTTTTTTCTTTTCCATCGGTTATGTCGTAATACTGAATTTTGCCCTCTGGACTCTCTGGTTTTGAAGAACCGGCGGCTGGGTATCTAACATAGACCACTTTGCCTTCAATAGCAGCGAGTCGACCGAAATTACCAGCCTCAACCGGTAGCTTGACGACGCGTCTTTCAAATCCGTCAACGTCTATATCACCGTTTCTAGTTTTATCTTCATCCACGGTCTTATTTTTATTTTCACCTGACTCCTCTTCATCACTTTGAAGGGCCAGCGGTGATTTTATATCTTTTTTAAGAGTAGCAGCATAAATTTCCGTAGAGTTAGGATAGATCCATGTATCATCAATGTCACTGTAAACTGGCTTAAAGCTCCTATTTGAATAAAAGAAAAGATACTTGCTGCTGGGATCGAACACTGGCGACATATCATCGTAATAATCACTTGTGACCCGGTGTTTCTTATTCTGCTTTACATCGTAGACCATGATAGATCCTTGACCATTAGACATCTTTTTCGAATATGCGAGCCATCTGCTATCTGGTGACCAAGAATAAGAGCTAACAAGGTCCCATTCGTCTTTATCGATTACTTTAAGTTTGTTGTTTTCAAGGTTAAGAAGATACAAATTTCCAATCGTATCGTTGAAAGCGATAAGTTTACTGTCCGGAGACCAAACCGGGGATTTTGGGAAGCCTTTTTTAATATTTGATATTTGTTTTTCCTTTCCGCTACCGTCGCTTGGACGAATATATAATTCGTATTCTCCAGAGCGGTCTGAGAAATAGGCTACAAACTTCCCATCAGGTGACCAGGCGGGGTACCTTTCGGCTATGCCAGAAGAATTGGTCAGGTTCCTTATGCTACCTTGCTTTGCTGGAACTGTTAAGACTTCGCCCCTGGCCTCAAAAACCGCTCTCTTTCCGTTAGGAGATAGATCGAACGTTGCGATAGAATTCGATACATCTTTTAGTTTGGGGCGAATATCTGGTAAGTCTGAGGGAATCTCTACACTGACTCTATTAGTAGTTTCATCTTTGAGGTTGAGTAGGAATAGCTTTCCCCCGTTCTCAAAGATAATCGAGTCGGGACCTAGGCTTGGCCATTTTACGTCGTATTCATCAAAGTTAGTGACCTGTCTTATTTCCTTTGTTTTTATACTGTAGGCCCAGATGTTTAGCTTTTTTTGGGGGTCTCGATCTGAAAGAAAGTAGATTGTGTTGTTATGCCACATTGGGATGCCGTCTGTACCTTGAAATTCTGTTATTTTTTCGGATGTATTATTCGTTAAGTTGTAAAGCCATATGTCGCTTGCCATCCCTCCACGATATCGTTTCCATGTCTGAGATTCTGCAGAGATAAATTGAAAGGCCATACGATTTCCGTCTGGACTAAAGCTAGCTAATTCTCCGTAAGCAAGGGGTAATGGTTCTGGCAAACCGCCGTCAATTGATTCTCTGAAGAAGCGATTGAAACGACTAAGCGGACTCATCATCTTTGAACGAAATAGAATGTTCTTTCCATCGGGATACCAATCAACGACCACGTCATCCTCTGGATGATGAGTTAATCTCTTTGGAATTCCGCCTCCTGTAGGAATGACATAAGCATCGATATTCCCGTCATAGTTTCCGCTGAACGCTATCGTTTTGCCGTCCGGTGAGAACTTTGGAAACAGTTCGTGTCCTTTGGCAGAGGTTAGTTTCCTTGCAATACCTCCCTCAATAGGCACAGTCCACAGATCCCCGGCATAAACAAAAACAACGTTATCGGCACTCACGTCCGGAAAGCGCAGCATGAGTGCATCTGGTTGATGGTTCTCTATAGTTTGAGAATATGTGGCCGATGAAATGAAAAATAGAAGAAGTCCCATCAATAACACTAATTTGTTCATTCTTAGATTCCCTATGCTAGTGAATTACTTTCTGTAATAGGATGCAATTATCTGGAAATGTGGTGCAATTTAAAATTGATTCCGAAAGTGCAAATTAATTCATAAATTATAACTAATTTTTTTTATGAATTTTAAATTTTCACCAGCGAATTCCATGTAGCTTACTCCGGCAATATTCACTCAATGTAGGCAGGAGATCACTTCGATATCCTCGCGATGACACCTAACGGTAGCGTCCTGCCGTTATTGCGAAATTTGCCCTCCGACCCTTCGATTATACTCACGACTCAGGATAAACTCCGAAATTGAAACAATTTCAGAACGCGTCATTTGCCCCCATTCTGTCTTTGCGAGGAGTTTTTCCCCGAAGCAATCTCATCTTTTTTTTTAACGTCAGATTGCTTCGCTCCCCTCGATTTCTCTGGTCTGCCGGCAGCAACTGAAGAGACTGTTTCTTTGTGTGTTGTTAACCTTTGGGTTGCTGCAGCATTATTCATTGCTTATCTGCGACGCCTTTGTACAGGTAACCGCCAAATCTGGGCGTTTTTTCCAGATAAAAGTTTTCCAACTGACATATTTTTAATTTAGTTGATGCGATTATATTTTTAATGTTTCGATTCAGATTGCAGCCATCAGCCAATATTTTGTTGACCGAGTTTAACCGATTTTGCCATTTTTCTACATTTGGATCCGGGCTTAAGCCGTGTTCAAGAAAAAAGAAACGGCCGCCTTGTTTTAAAACCCTTGTGATTTCCGAGAGGGCTTTGTCGACGTTTTCAATACTGCACAATGTATATGTGCTGACCACGCTGTCAAATGCACAGTCAGGAAAGGGTAGGGAGTCGGCACCTAATGTTTGGATATCAACCTTAATCCCTGATGATTCCACTCTCTTCAAGGCCTTTGGATTCATCCCATCGTTCGGTTCTACCGCTGTTATTTTCCTCACATGATCCGGGTAGAAGAAAATATTGATCCCCGTGCCAAACCCAATTTCGAGTATATTTCCATCAACATCTGAGAGCAGATCCTTGCGATATTTATCAAGGACTTTTCTGGACATCGCGAGATTACATAGCCTGGGGAAAATGTGTCTTTTGTATAGGCCCATTGTTTTTAATAGATATTTTTTGAGTCGTTAGGATTTTTGGGAATGTACGTATTGAGCCTGTTTTTCCATCCTGGAAGCCATCTCTTTTCATTTCTTTCCGGAGGCGAATTTTCTACGCGCCTGGCCAAAACCTTCTCCGCTGCTTCTACAAATTCCTTCAGTGCGGAAATTCCAGTCTCGGTTCCATTCATCTCTTCCAATACCTGAAGCAGACCCCAACCCTCTCCCATATAGCGTTCTGATGGATTTGTACCTTCCCCCTTGAAATTTACATAATCGATGAGGGCATACATGCCCATCGGTGAATTTGCTACTCGGAAGAATTTGGCTTTGATATTATCATGTTCTTCCCGTGGCGAGGAATCCAATAGATTGTCTAATGAATTTTGAAAACGGTTTGCTAAAAAAGAAGTCTGAACTGGTATTGTATCTATCAGAAATTGCATTAGTTCGATCATCCTTTCGCTATTTAAATCAGTCATGAACTCTTGGCGATTTTTCCAGGGTGAATCCTGGTTCGGTAATTTGTCGATCCAGTCTGGAGGTTCTATACCATTGTGTTTATAAAACTCTAAGAGCGTTGGAAAGGTCTCTTGAAATGGTCCTTCTTTACCTGTGGGATACCATATAAAGTGACCTATACCTAGTGA
>DASWID010000157.1 GCA_036397855.1 Thermodesulfobacteriota bacterium
GAGTACATCGATTATACTCAGTGCAGGTAGGTCGAAGGACGATGACGATAAAAGAGGAGATTGCTTCGCTAGAGCCTGTACTGAGCCAGTCGAAGTACTCGCAATGACGTCTCTATGGATTCCCGATAACGGTCCTCGGGAGATCTCTTGTGAATGGCGAGATAACCGAAGTTGGATTCAGTATGTAAAGTCGATATGGATAACAATGACATATCATTCAGGAAGATCTTTTAAATACACACCTTTCCGCTCACGCAAGCTTTTCCTTGCTCTTTCAACTCGGAATAAAAACCTCGGATCATGCTCCAACCGGTAATCAAACCAATCATCCTCTGAAGCAAAGCCTATCAAAATGCCGGCAGGTTTTCCATGCCGAGTTATTATTATCTCTTCTTCCTCTGCCAAGTGCAAATATTCCGAGAGTTGATCCTTTACTTCTGACAATGGCACTTTCTTCATTCTTTTTCTCCCAACTCTTCAAGCCAGGCAGGAGCCTTTGATTTTGGTACAATCGCCAATATTTCTACTGCCGCCTCTACTATATCATAGAACACTCGAATTTCACCGACAAGTAACCGATATTGAGGACGACTGATCCCCTGCAAACGTTTTATTCGACTTCGACTTGTTTTATTGGGCTCATGGCTTAGATGTCGTCCGATCGCATCGCGCACTATAGCACGATCTCTTGCTGATAATCGCGTAAAATCTTCAACGGCCTCCGGAGCAAAAATGATCTTGTATTTGATTCTGGCTATATTATAGCCAGATTGTGATAGATCGTCAAGAGCGCAGAGAAAAAGAAACGGGACGCGTCAGGCCTTGACATGAGACTTAACTGGCTGAATACATGTTTGTTTTTTTCTAGGAAAATGGAAAAGCTGGTACTACTCGTATTAATCTTATTTTTATTCCTCCCCGCTGTTTGTTAAGTTGTGATTATTAATTTCCTTATTATGAATCTCATCCTTCTTGCCCTTTTCCTTCTTTTTGTCGAAGTACCCCTAATTCTTCGATAAAAAAAGGAGATTGCCACAGTGGAGTCTATACTGAGTAGGTCGAAGTACAATGACAATATGGATCCCCGATAAATGAATTCGGGGATGACATTGGGGATTGCGGCTGTTAGCACAGGGTCACACATGGGGATCCTAATATTATAAAAACTAAGAATTTCGGTACAAAAGGGAAAATGAATCGGCGAAAATCAGGTCGCCGTATCAATTAAGTAATAAGTGGAGGACTAAAGTCCTCCGCTATGTCTCGATTCGCGGCTGGAAGCCGCTCCTACTAAGGTTTTTGAGGTGACTTTGATGAAAACAGGTGAACAGGTGTATTCGCAATAAATTTTGTGCTCCGATGTTTCTGTCTAGTAGCATTCGAGAATAAAAAAATGGCGGGATGCTTTTTATTTAACTTTACCCATTGAACTGATAGTCTCGAATTCCTTTTTTGTAACGGGCATGACTGAGAGGCGGGTTTGTTTAATGAGCGCTATGTTTTTTAGACGTCTGTCCATTTTAATTTCTGACAATGAGACGGGATTTTTGAAGGTTTCCTTAGGTTTTGCATCTACAGCAACCCAGCGCCCGTCATCTGTAGTTGGATCTTGATATGCTTCCTTGATCACTTCGGCAATTCCTACGACCTCTAATCCTTCCTTGCTGTGATAGTAAAGAACGAGGTCTCCTAAGTTCATACTTTTTAAATTGTTTCTCGCCTGATAATTTCTGACCCCATCCCAATACGTCCAACCGTCTTTAAGAAAATCATCCCAGGAGTATTTGAATGGTTCAGATTTCACCAGCCAGTATTTCATGAGCGTTATTATAATTTTCAGATTTGGCTTTTCAACTTTGGGGTGGGTTACTCAGGATACAATAGATAAGGACTTTTTTATTATTTTTCTAATCCATATCAATGCTACTGACTGCTATATCGGCTTCTTCACCGTAGGCTTCCCTCAAAAGTTCTTCGATTACGGCTTTAAAGTCTTTTCGGTCTGTTATTCTAATAGCCTCAAGGAAGAAATCCAATT
>DASWID010000158.1 GCA_036397855.1 Thermodesulfobacteriota bacterium
GAGAATTCTTCTGCCATTGGAGCGAGAGTCTGTCAGGATGCAGAGTGGCTGGGAGTTCGCCTTAATGAGGCTGCTAACCTAAGGGGCGGGCCGAGGATTAGCCGAGATGACAGTCTGTATCAGTCTGGGTGATTCCGACCAACGAGGAGCTAATGATCGCTCGGCACACCTACAGCTTAGTAGTTGGTTGAGTCAGTCTCTTCTGACCATCCCTTGGCAGAAATCAAAATGGAGTAATTTGGCTATTAAATAAAAGCGGTTGAAAAAGATGGCGAAAGAAATGCTATATCAAGAGAAAAATCAGGTCATTGCTTGGCATTGGATATCAGAACAAGAGGTATTTAAAAAAACCCAATCCACTATCGGCGGACTCAATAATGACCAGGTAATTGAGCGGCAGGAAGAGTTCGGTAAGAACGTACTTCCACATAAGGAACCGCCTACTCTGGGAGCCATAGCGCTGCATCAGTTTTTAAGTCCATTGATTTACATTTTATTGGTTGCTGGGATCGTATCTATACTTATCGGAGAATTCACCGACGCTTTATTCATATTTGTTGTGATTCTACTTAATGCCGGGCTTGGTACATATCAGGAGTGGAAAGCAGAAAAAAGCGCCGCAGCGCTGCACAGTCTTCTTAAAATATTCGCCAGGGCTAGGCGTGGAGGCGTTGAAAGGCAGATTCAAGCCGAGGAACTGGTTCCCGGTGACATCGTCCTATTGGAATCAGGCAATAAGGTTCCGGCAGACCTTCGACTCATACAGGTAAATAACCTGACCATTGATGAATCGCTTTTGACAGGGGAATCGCTTGCTATAGAGAAAAGGAAAGGTCAATTGAGCGAGGATTCGCCGGTAAGCGAACGTTCAAATATGGCCTTCGCCGCATCCACCGTAACTGCTGGACGCGGTATGGGAGTGGTTGTAGCTACCGGTATTTATACAGAAGTAGGTAAGATCGCTAAAACGGTTACATCCTTGGAGATGACTAAAGCCCCTTTGGTAATCAGGATGGAGAGGTTTGCCAAAAAGATAAGCTTTGTTGTTGTGGGAGCGAGTGCATTGCTTGCGATCATAGCAATAGCTAAGGGGATCCCGTATATAGAGGTTTTTTTTATGGCGGTAGCTTTGGCGGTATCTGCAATCCCCGAGGGGCTTCCTGTGGCAATGACGGTCGCGTTATCCATTGCGGTAAACCGCATGGCGAGACGAAATGTCATTGTGCGTAAACTTACCGCTGTTGAGGGCCTGGGAAGTTGTACTTACATCGCCAGCGATAAAACGGGCACATTAACTGTCAATCAACAAACGGTTAAATTGATTGCCTTTCCGTCTGGCGAGCGATTTAAAGTTTCAGGGGAAGGATACGTTGGCAAAGGAGAGGTATTCGCAGACATCGGGAATGGCCTTGCCGATGAGGCAAGATCCGAATTAGAGGAAATAGCAAAGGTGTCGACACTGTGTAATGAAGCGAGCCTTCTTCGTGATAACGGGCAATGGAAACATCATGGCGATGCAATTGATGTCGCACTTTTGGCATTTGGTTATAAGTTAGGGATCGATCCTGACTCTGTAAGACGTGAAGTTGAAACCGTGGGAGAGATACCATTTGAATCGGAAAGAAGATATGCAGCCAATTTCTATGGTGAAGAAGGTCGAGTAAAGGTTGCTGTAAAGGGTGCTATAGAGGCAATCCTTCCATTTTGTCAGACTATTCGGGTCGCTGACAGAATCGAGTGGATCAATTCAAAAATGATTGAAAAAGAGGCCCTGTCTTTATCAGAAAACGGATATCGGGTGCTTGCCATAGCCTCCGGACAGGTGAAAGATGGTGTAGAACTTACAACTTTTGAAGAAAAGGATATCCCGCCCCTTACACTACTCGGTTTGGTCGGTTTTATAGATCCTCTGCGTCCTGAGGTAAAAGAAGCGGTGGAAAAGTGTAAGCGAGCAGGGGTCGAGGTAGCAATGGTTACAGGGGATCACCCTGCGACAGCCCTGGCTATCGCACGTGAATTGGGCATTGCCCATTCTTGGGAAGATATTGTAAGCGGACATCAGTTGACTGAAATTGGGTCTCCAGAGGTCCCCGATTTTCTTGAGATGGCAAAATCGGTACGTGTCTTTGCCAGAGTGACTCCGATGCAGAAGCTCGATATTGTAGATGCGTTGATAAAATTGGGTCATTTTGTTGCTGTTACGGGTGACGGAGTTAATGATGCTCCCGCGCTACGGAAGGCAAATATTGGTGTGGCCATGGGTTCAGCAACGGATGTGGCCAAGGATACAGCTTCGATTATAGTCACTGACGATAACTTTGCATCGATCGTGGCTGGGGTAGAAGAAGGGAGATTTGCATATGATAATATACGCAAGGTCACTTACCTTCTCATTTCTACCGGGGCTGCTGAGATCGTACTTTTTACGTTAGCGCTTTTGGCGAATTTGCCACTACCCCTTTTTGCAGTCCAACTGCTCTGGCTTAATCTGGTAACCAATGGTATTCAGGATGTAGCATTGGCCTTCGAGGCCGGTGAGTCAGGAGCGATGACTCGACCCCCAAGAAAGCCTGCTGAGGGGATATTTAATAAGTTGATGGCTCAGCAGACGATTTCTTCAGGAGCTACTATGGGATTGGTAACATTTTTGGCCTGGTATTGGTTGCTTGAATCAGGGTGGGATGAATTCACAGCTCGAAATAGGGTTTTATTACTCATGGTATTATTTGAGAACTTTCATGTTTTCAATTGTCGCTCGGAATACCTGTCTGCTTTTAAAGTCCCCTTGAGGCGGAATGTACTTCTTGTGGTGGGCGTACTCGCGGCTCAGGGTATTCATGTTTTGGCTATGTATCTTCCCTTCATGCAGAAGGTTTTACAAGTCTCTCCCGTCTCAATTACGGAATGGTTTTACCTCTTTCTTTTGGGGTCAACAGTACTATTGGCGATGGAGGTATTCAAGATTCTAAAAGACAAAAAGAAGAAATGAATGCGGAAACAGATCGAAGTTTGTAGTAGTTTTATTAAAAACACCTCTGGAATACGCCGTGGCGAAACCACGGGGATGAAAGCAGGTTTGACCTTTGGGCAACAAAGAGTTTAGAATCTGGGTATGAGCCCAGTAAAGAGAACGCATCATGCGGTATATGATCTTTAGTATCAATTTGTATGGATACAAAAATATAGGAAGATGATTTTGAGAGATGATTTGTCTAAGAGGGTGGAGGAGGTATTTAGAGAATTTCGTGAGGTGAGAGATGAACTTTGGAGATGGGAGTTTTGGAGCGATGGGTACTTTGTAAGGAGTGTCGGGGATGGGGTAACAGCAGATGTTATAAGAAGATACATAGAGCATCATGAGCATAAGCAGTTAGTTTTTGATTTTTAAAAAAACCCGTGGCTCTGCCACGGGGTTTTTTACTTTGAGAAGTAGTCATTTTGAGTGCTCAGAAATCTTAAGATGCGACAGCTCTATTTTTATACCGATTTTGAAGACTTCTTACCGTGATTGCAGTCAGGTTGAGCAAAGAATTAATTGCAGCTTTATAGCTGTTGCTCGGTTACCTGGAAAGGTTCTGTCCAGCTACGTAATTTCAAACCGAAAATAACTGTTGAAATGCCAAATAAAATGGCATAGATCCCTATAAGCCATATCGCTGCCAGAGCTCCCTCGCCAGGGAACGCTATTAGTAATATCGCCAGTAGTATTGAGAGAACACCCATTATCACCAGGGAATAAAAACCGGAATGCCCTCTTGGCAGGCGAAATATTGTGATCAGCTCAAATATGCCTGTGAATAGGGCCCACATTGCGATTAGGTAAAGGAGTATTAGGGCAGTGATCCCAGGTAAGAAGAAAATAACGACTCCAAACAACATACTTATGATTCCTTCAATTAAGAGCATCCACCACTCTTCCTTGTTCCCAAAAGCCGTGAAGATTATGACTATTCCGTCGGCAAAGAAATAAACACCTATGATAAATATCAGTAGCTCAAGTGTCTTTCCCGGCCATATAATCGCAGCCACACCAAAAATTACGGCGAGAATTCCCCTTAATAAAAACGCCCACCAGAATTCAGCAAGTAATCTCCTCATTGGTCAACCTCCTTTTAAATCATATCTTATGACGTCAGCGACGCGGCAAAATGACTGTATTGAATAGAATCATCATATTGAATTTAGTTAGATTATACTCCATATTTCATCATATATTTCAAGCGAAATTAATGGATTCTTAGTCTAATCTTTTGATTTTTTTATTTCAACATGTTGATCCAACAGTTTAACTATGAATTCAGCAAGAGCACTTCTTGCAGATGGGGAACTCCCTATCAAGTAACCAGCCATGACTGTTAAACCTATCGATAAAAGAGGGTTATCTTTGATTAACGTAACATTTTTCCCAAAATCTTTAAGACTGATATTTTCGATATTACCATCTTCTATCGCTCTTTTTTCTTTGCGCCTATTTAATAATCGTATGATCAAAAGTATTAAGATGGAAAAGATTATTGTAACGCTTCCGCTGACTAGAGCAGCAAGTGGAGGGCTCAGAATGGAATTAAATGATAAGTAAATTGCCCAGACAATAAACAAAAGCCCAATAAAGACGAATATGCAGGCTAAAGTTAAAATGGCCACGTTTGTTACTAACTTATTTAAAAAAGAAGAAAATTCTCTGGAGGATCTGTAGCCTATTATCTTAATCATTGTGGAGATTGTATTAATCAGCGCGTTCATGACTATTTTCGGTCAAATAGCTTGCCAAGAAATAGCCCTGCGATAAATGCGATCAATAGGCTCTTCAAGGGATTCTCCTGAATCTTTTTTTCAACACTCTCTACCTTTTTTTTGCCCAATTCTTGAGCATTTTCTAGTTCTTCACGCAACTTTTCAAGAACCCTATCTCTATCATCTCCGAATTCACCTAACTCCTTCCCAATTGATGCAAGTATTCTATCGGTCGTGGCTTTAGCGTAACCTGTGCCCCTATCTTTAAACTGCTTTGACAATTCCGCCAGATCTGTACGTAATCTTGAGATGTCTTCTCTAACATTATCGAAATCTATCTCTTTATAGTTTTTACCTTCAGAATCGGAGCTTTTGTTTGTTTTATCTACTGACATTTTTTCACCCCCTTAATTGGTTTAAATCTAAAATTTGAATTCACTAATCATTTTAACTGGTCATTTTGTCATCATGAAATTTGATTCTTGATTGAATCCCATTGCAGAGCAAATTCCAATCAACATCTGGCCTGATTAGGTGGCTTATTTTCCACTTATTTGTCGTTTCTTAGGTACATGAAAAATTTAATAAAAACATGTTGTCTAACGTGCAGGGTTAGGATATGAATTTATCCTCGATCATGGGCATAGTTGATTGTTCAGACTAAGTCTTTGTAAGTCTGTTTATATATTTCTATAAAACTAATGAATACTGCGAGAAGTACTGGACCCAGTATAATTCCAGAAAAACCGAAATACTGTATTCCCCCTATTATACTTAGTACGAGTAATAGTGTAGGTAGTCTTACTCTTCCTCCAATTATTAGAGGTCTGATCACGTTATCAACAGTACTAATAATCAATCCACCAAAAAGAAGCAGTATTATCCCTTTTACTATCGCTCCCGTGAACAGAAGGTAAATACTCACGGGCAGCCAGACGATTGTTGCACCTATGAGTGGTAAGATAGACAAGATGAATGAGGCTGCTCCAGAAAGAACCGGATATGAAATTCCCAAGATCCAGAAAATGAGTCCAACCAGTAAACCCTGGACTACTGCTATTGCCAGGCTTCCCCTGATCACACCGTCTATAGTATTGGAAAATATCCTCGAAATTTTGATTTTTTCGCTCTCGTTCATTGGTATTAGAGTTATTAGCTCTTTATAGAATCCTTTTCCATCCCGAAAGAAGAAGAAAAGTACAAAGACCATAATTACGAAATTAAATATGAAGCTGGCTAGATTTCGAGCAATATCTTGGAATTTCCCCAGTAGATAATTGCTCGTCTTACCAAGACCTGTGATAAGGATTTCTTGGAGATTCAATTGCCCTAAATCTAAATTCTTTCCCACTTTTTCTAAAATGCCAGAGGGAATAAGATCCTTTAACGTCTCTTTATTAGTAAATTTTTGAACAATTTCTCCTAATCTTTCAAACTCACCTTTAGATTGTGCAGACTTGTATATATCAAAGATTTCAATCGATAATGAAGCAGTAATTAAAATAAATGGTACGACAATGATACATACGGTTAGAAATGTCATGATTACCGATGAGATACCTGACTTATTTTTGAGGATCCTTTTTAGGCGTTCATAAATTGGGTATAGAACCAGGGCAAGTATTCCTGCCCACATAAGTGAAATCAGGAATGGCTTAAGTACCTGGTAAAACAGGTAGAATAAGAAAATAAATATTAGGACAAAAAATCCTGTAAATATTTGCTGTTTTGTCATATAGCTAGGCTTACAATTTCCCCTCGATTAGTATTACGGAAAATTTTAAAACAGATTAATGACAATTTCACTCAATTTCAAATTTATTGAAAAATGAATGACTCTGCGACAAGCTGCGGGTTTTCAGTACCTAAACAATCAGTCTCTCATGCTGCGAGGAGCCCTGAGGGAATCCAAATCAGGTAAGAATCGAGGAAATTGCTTCAATTTGCTTCGCAAATCTCGCAATTGTAAAAGCCGAATATTTCAGGGACAAAATTTTTACAGTTTCTCGAATAGATTTATTTTCATTAGTCCTTTTCAGAATGAAAAGGACTTGTACGGCATTCCAAAAATTGCGGCCTGTGCTGAACTTGTTTCAGTATTAAGAAAATCAGAAAGGAAGACGTATAGAAAAATTTGCGAATTGTGGTTGAATTAAATTTTTCAGTTGTTATGTCATCCCCGAGGATAGTTATCGGGGATCCACACATAAAGAATATGGATTCCCTATTAAGCCCGTGCTCGAACGTCTCTGTCGGGTAGCGTTAGGGAATGACAACAAAGGGGTAGCCTAGTCCTGAGCCCTGAGCTTGTCGAAGGGCCTGTCCTGAGTCCTGAGCTTGTCGAAGGGTCGAAGGATCGAAGGATTGCTTCCTTGTATCAAGACAAAGAAGTTAAAAAGAAAAGTAAGATAAATGAAGGGACTGCTTTTAAAGATTCTGTCCTCGAAATATTTAGCTTGTACAATCGCGAGGATATAGAAGCGATCTCCTAACTATATTGAATGAATAGAACCGCAGCAATCCGCAGGGTTATTCATAAGACCTCAATCAAGGATATTAAGGTTTATCATGGACGATTTCAACAGATAAATTTAACAACTAATTTAATTTGATTGAGAAACTGTTGTATTATTATTGGCATGATTAGAAAGATTTCTGTCGCATTGGCTATTATAGTACTGTTCTTAATCTGCACGGTTGGGATCACAACATATGTTTTTGGCATTAAGGCGGAGGATGCCTATCACAAATGGGTGGAACATTGGGCAGATGTGAGTAATTTGAGGGTAGTTTCAAAAAAATATGATCGTGGATGGTTCAGTTCCAATGCCGAAACAATCTTTGAATATAGCAGTGGAAATAAACCGATCCTAACATTGAGTGAATATGATTACGTAATCCATGGACCGATAGCTCTCAAAGGTATTTCACAGCGCGAGATAAAGTTGGAACCTTTTTTGGCTCATATCAAGACAGAGATAAAGGGTCAACTGAATAACCGACCTGAACTTGCCGATATGCTTAAGCTATTACCTCCCCTTGAGATTGACACTGTGTTTTCGTTTCGGGGGAATGGTACGAGTAATATCTCTATGCAATCTTTTTCTTACAGGCATGAGAACTTAAAAGAGTCTTTAAATTGGGAAGGTTTAAGTGGCAATTCAAGCTTCGTTCCGAAAGGCAATAAATTAAGGATGGATCTTAATTTTCCTGGATTGGAGATTAAAGACGAGGATTTCTCGTCGTCATTTAGTGACGCTGAAATTGCTTTAGATTTAGAGGATGCGGAAAACAAGATTAACGGTCAGCTTGATTCAATATCTCTCAACACAAAAAATATTGAAATTCACAATTTCTCTCTAGGTTCGGATGAGATTCAATTACTGTCATTAAATGGGCTGAAGTCATCATGGTCGAGTGTGGTGAAAAATGGACTGATAATTGGTTCTCAAAAAATTGGTATTGATAGACTGATTCTTAATGACTCAAATCGATTCGGACCGGGTGCGTTCGAGTTTTCAGTGCGTAACATCGATGCCAAAGCATTTAATGACATAAAAAAGTCGATTTATGACTCAGGTGGAGAAGTAATTTCCGATCAGCAACAGGGATTGGCAATGTTGAGCGGAATCATAAAATATTTGCCTCAACTGGCTGATGATCATGCCGGGTTTGAAATTACAAAGCTCAGTCTCATTACCCCTGATGGTGAATTCATGGCTAACGCGAAAGTATATATTGATGGGAAGAGTTCGCAGTTAAAGCTCAACCCATTTTATGCGATTGATGCTGTAAATGCTGATGCAATGATATCTGTACCAAAGGTTATGTTCGAACATATAATTAAAGAAATTACGAGAGAGGAAATAAAAGAAACAATTAAGCGAAAAGGTGAAGAAATGCCCGCTGAGGATGAATTAAGTTCCATAGTCGAGTCAGCCGCAAACGAAAAGGTTAAGGGTCTGCTTGACCTTAACATTTTTGCACTTGACGATGAGAAATATGAACTAAGACTAATCTACAGCAAAGGGGTATTGGAATTAAATGAAAAATCGATCCCGATTCCCTGGTATTATGGTGAGTGATAAAAAGGCAGGGAAAAAATCCAGGGAACCTAAACCGAGAGTTCTTCATGGATTAAAGAGTAAGGAAGTAATGGAACTGATCGAATCTCTTGAGGGTGTTGCAATTGATTTTGATCAGCTCTTTTATTATGAACACACTGGGCTTGTAGTTCCAAGCATAAGGAGTGCTCAGGGTAGGGGGGTTCCAAAGCTATACTCGGTAGAGGATTTTATCCTTCTCAGGTGGCTGGTCGTTTTGCATAAGAGGGGGATATCGATAAAACGTTTTCGAGAGGTGGTTGACTTTCTGAAGAAGAAAATGCCCGATGTTCTAAAAAAACCCCAAAACTGGGTCTTATTTACTGACGGAAATAAGGTCCAGTTCTTTGATAAGGTTTCGTCTCGTGCGATTGAGGTGCTGGATGATGGCGGTCAGTATCTTTTTGCATTCCCTGTGGAAAAGATGGTGAAGGAAACAAAAGAAGCGATTAGAAGGCATAAAAAATCCGTATAGAAAAAGTTGGAAATTCCTGCGTGGCTATGTAGTAAATTGAAACTCTGGTCATGCATGACGTGGATCTTGAATTGCTGGATCGTTACAGAAGAAGCGGCACTGTGCTAAACTGGCTGCACAGAAGGCACGTCCTTTATGAGGTCCTTTTTAAAAACTAACATTTCACTTGTAATTGATTTTCTCTGAGAACATAATCGGGAACTACATTGAGATCAATGTATTTTTGCCTCAATTCTCCTGGAAGATACTTGAAATCCCTAATCCTTTTACGACAATGGGTATTTCCGCATGTGCAGTCCATTTCCCAGTAGTCGTAGGCCATCCACGTTGAATAATCAAATGTCAATTCTTCCTCCGGATTAATTTGCCTTATAGCAATTAGGACGATCTTACCATTCCATTGTGCTACGCCGCAGTTTGGCTCACAGGAATGGTTTATAAGATCGTCTGTTTCACCGGATGAACCCAGAAAAAGACGCTTTCCGACCTGAAGATACTTTCCGTGATCCTCGACTTCATCAAGGTCGACGATATTTCCCTTAAAATCCAGGATCTTCTGCCCTGCCTCATAATGCCTAGATGTAAAAACCCCTTTTCCCTTTCCGTCAGTCTCCTGAAGAAAGAAGGACTTTGCACTCCTTGAGGCAATGCTAGAATTGCTTCTCATTTTGTAGTCTTTAAAATATTGAAATAATCCATTCGATTATGGTTAAAGTCAATAATAAATTTTCCTATTATGAAAAATAACTTAAAATGATTACAGAGATGATCATGTTTTAATGATTGTTAAGTTGTATTTGGTAATATTCGATCATAGAAGTTATTCATGACGGATTATAAAATTGATTTTTTATTAGTTGGCGGTGGAATCCTGGGATCGTCCTGTTCTATGGCTTTAGCCAAAGGGCTTGAGCAAAGGGGCAGGCCAGTCAACATAGGTGTTATCGATCTAGATCTCGAGGGTGAACATTCTTCAACTCTTAAAAATGCTGGTGGCGTCAGGGCGACCTGGCGGAATCGTGCAAACATTGAACTCTGTAAATACTCGATTGATCTCTATAGAACCATTAAAAATGATATCCAATTTAGGGAATTTGGCTACTCCTGGATGCATGATGAAGAGTCATGGCTTGAGATAAAGAAGAATTATCCTCTCTACAGGGAATATGGTTTGAATGTTGAACTGCATCCCACAGAAAAGATTCCCGACCTCCTGCCATTTGTTGATAACCTAGAAGGCGTTTCGGGTCTATCGATATCAAGAAAAGCAGGTTTGATCGATCACTATTCTCTGAGGGAATATTATAGAAGAGAAGCAAGGAAAAGAGGCGTTCAGTTCATCGATAGGATTTACGTAAAAGATGTAGTTGTGAAAGATGAAATTGTTACTGAAGTCATTGCATACGACTTAAGAAAGCTCTTTGAGGTGGGAGGGGACTCTTCAGAGGTTGTTAAAGAGATTCTTATCAAGGGTTTTCAGGGATCTTATGGGGATCTAACGACTTTTGCGTGCAAAACTCTCATAAACACTTCGGGTGCATGGTCGCCTACAATATCAAAGTTATATGGTTTAAGTGATGATAAGATCATGCCTCGGAGAAGGCAGATGGTGCTTATTTCTGCCCGCGAGGTCGATTTACGAAATTATGGAATGATAATTGATACTTCTGATATTTACTTCCATCAAGAAGGAGAAAACATCCTAGCCGGGTATTCAAATATGGATGAGCCCTATGGTTATAATTTTGAATTCAGTTTTGGTGGAATGGATGAGAAGAGCCAATTTGTTAAGTATATTTGGGAGCCGTTGTCGAAACGAATCAGCAGGTTTGAAAAGATCAAGTTTTTAAGGGGATGGGCCGGTGTTTATGCGGAAACCCCTGACAGATCGGGCTATCTTGGAAGGGTGGGTGGGTTAAAGAACGTCTTTGAGTGTGTTGCACACACTGGAAGAGGCCTTATGATTTCGTATGGAGCTGGAGTGGCACTTTCAGATTTAATATTAAATTCTGAATTCAG
>DASWID010000159.1 GCA_036397855.1 Thermodesulfobacteriota bacterium
TTTGGGTCTTTTAAGTGTCATCGCAACCTGAGATGAACGATTATAAAGAAAAGAAGATAGCCTACTTTTCAATGGAGATAGGCATCGAGCCCTCCATTCCCACTTATAGCGGCGGCTTAGGTGTTTTGGCGGGTGATACGATTCGTTCCGCCGCTGACCTCAAAGTGCCGATGGTCGCTGTCACACTACTCCATCGCAAGGGATATTTCTATCAAAGGCTCGATTGGGATGGATGGCAAAGAGAGGAGCCAGTCGAATGGGTTGTTGAGGACTTTCTAAAAGAGGCCGCAAATAGGGTAACCATTAGTATTGAGGGAAGAACTGTACATCTCCGTTCTTGGAGGTATGAAGTTGTTGGAATTGGAGGTTTCACAGTGCCAGTCTATTTCCTTGATAGCGATCTTCCCGAAAATTCCGAAAGCGATAGGGTGTTAACTCATTATCTATACGGAGGTGATCAACGCTACCGTCTTTGCCAAGAGGTCATTCTCGGCATTGGAGGGGTGCGGATGCTACGCGCGCTTGGTTACAACAATATTGAGAGATTTCACATGAATGAGGGTCACGCTAGCTTATTAGCACTCGAGCTTCTTGACGAGGAGAGCATGCTCAAGGGAAATGATTCATTTACCCCAGAAGACATTGATTACGTTAAGAAGAAATGCGTCTTTACGACCCATACACCTGTCCAAGCGGGTCATGATCAATTTCCGATAGAATTGGTTAATAGCGTTATAAGTAGAAGAGAAATAAATGAAATGAAAGAAGTTTTCTGTTTTGAGGATTTTCTCAACATGACCTATCTCGCACTTAATTTGAGCCACTACGTCAATGGTGTCGCAAAAAGGCATGGGGAAATCTCAAGACATATGTTCGCAGGCTATACAATTGACGCAATTACAAACGGAGTTCACGCGCCAACGTGGGTTGCAAAACACTTCCAGGATCTTTTTGATAGACATATTCCAGGTTGGAGACAGGATAACTTTAGCCTCCGGTATGCACTGAGTATACCAAAACAGGAGTTATGGGCGGCGCATAAAAAAGCCAAAATGAAATTGATCGAGTACGTTAACAGGGAAACTAATACGGGAATGGACCAGGACTTCCTGACACTAGGCTTCGCCCGCAGGGCAACGCCATATAAGAGGGCCGATCTCATCTTCACCGATATCGAAAGATTGAAAAGCATTTCTTCAAACGCCGGGGCCATCCAGATAGTTTACGCTGGTAAGGCTCACCCGAAAGACACTGGCGGAAAGGAAATGATAAAGAAAATTTTTCAAATGAAAAACTTGCTACGACCTTACATCAAGATTGCCTATCTGGAAAATTACGACATAGAACTGGCCGGGATGATTACGTCCGGAGTTGACGTTTGGGTCAACACCCCTCAACCACCGCTTGAAGCTTCGGGAACAAGCGGTATGAAAGCGGCATTAAATGGTATACCAAGCCTAAGTATCCTCGACGGATGGTGGATCGAAGGCTGTATTGAAAATATTACGGGATGGTCTATCGGAGAAGACAGCAGGAAAACCATTACCGATACGGACCAATCGCTCGATGCTTCGTCTCTTTATGAAAAGCTTGAAAAGGTTATTATTCCACTTTTTTACAATGAGCGGGATCAGTTCATAGATGTAATGCGTCATTCCATCGCCCTGAACGGTTCCTTCTTTAACACACAGAGGATGCTCTTACAATATGTCCTCAGAGCATATTTCCTGTAGACTTATACTTTCCTATTCCATCTTGTAGCGGAAGGCTTTAACCTTCTAAATTCTTCGTTATGGCGACCTTTTCTTTCCCGCCATATTGGGATATGGATGGACACATGGCGGAAGAGCAAATCGATACAGTCTAGGAAAATCTAACAGCTCAGAATCATGCATTGGCAGCTATTCAACAATCTCCTCTAGAACTGGTGTCCAAGAGAGGAAATAATATGACCACACCTGTCTCAAATAGCACATTTTAAAAAATTAGAAAAAATAAATTATTTTTGAAAAGGAACTAATTCAAAATTGATCCTAAAAGACTTAAACAGATCAAGATATTGTTCGAGCAGTCGTGTCATCAAAAAATTCTTTCGAACAACCTCCTTGGCATTCTTACCCATTCGCTGTCTCAAACCCTTGTCATTTACCAACTGAACTATCCTTTCTGCCGCTTCTTCTACAGAAGACACAAGGAATCCGTTTACGCCATCTTTGATCTGATGACGGATTCCTCCGACGTTTCCTCCAATTACGGGCGTCCCTTTCCACATAGCCTCGGTGACGGTGAGACCAAAGCCCTCCCTAATCGATTTTTGAAGCACAACTGCGGCCCTTCGCTGAAGGGCATTAACAAGGGCCGAATCCTGATGCGAAAGAATAATTATTCTTTCTTCCTGCGATTTCAGTAATGACTCGTAGACTCTCTGACCTTCGGGGTCATCCGTGGCTGCATTGCCTAATAGCACCAATGTACAGTCAACTTCCTTCCTGGCCAGCTTGAATGCCTTGATTACACCCTCTGGGTCTTTCCATCTGTCAAACCGAGAGATTTGAACGACAAGCGGAAGGTCTGTAGGTATCTTGTAATGTTCAATGCGTTCATTTATCTCCCTATCTGTGAGCTCCTTATTCTTTATGGTAAAGGGATCTATAGCAGGCATGAAGAAAACCTGAGGCGTTTTGAGGTCTTTAGAGTATTCTTTTAAGCTAAATACCACAGCGTCATACTTTTCAATGTACGGAACCATGTAATTCCAAAGTGGCTTGTTTGGATTAGAGAGATCAACATGGCAGCGCCATATCCAAGGGCAAGTCTTCTTATAGTGACTTATCATGCCAAGGGGCTGAGGATCGTTGATGATTATAAAATCATGATGATCAAGGATATTTCTCACTGAGTTCTCATAAATAACCCTTTCGTATATTTCGATTTTCCTCTTGCTAAGATTGAGTTTCCCACCTTGCAGCGCATTATGCACCTTTTTTGTAATACTGAAGAAATCAGCAGATCCCTGTATCACTCTCCACTCACTTCTAACCCCTACACTATTAAGCAGCAAAGTAATGGATGACAACAGTTCTGCAACACCTCCACCATAATAGGTTGAATTCACGTGTGCCACATGAATTCCTTCTAGGGACTCGGCCTTTTTTCTGATGCGTTTGATTGTTTCCGAGTCCACAAACTTTTCATACTCTCCAATCTGTGTCAGCCTGTGGTGTATCATAACTAGCTATACCTTCCTCATGAATTTAATTAAACTTTGATAAAGCTTAAAATCCGGAATCTAATTAGACACTTTTGATAATCTATCTGCTGCTGCGCCACTATTTCTCATTGATTTTATCTA
>DASWID010000160.1 GCA_036397855.1 Thermodesulfobacteriota bacterium
TCTCTTCCATCTTTCTGAAACAATGAATAGAGACCACGACTTAGCAGATAGCCAAACGTGTAAGGAAAGTTATAAAAGGTAATACCTGTTATGTAAAAATGGAGCTTTGATGCCCAGAAATAGGGGTCAACCCCTCCTTCTTCAAGTACTTCTGCAAATACACGCCTTTGCGTGTCACTCATCAAATCCTTAAGGTTGCTCACACTAAGTTCGCCATTTTTGCGTTCTTCATAAAGTGATTTTTCAAATTCATAGCGTACAGGTATATCCATCAGGTATATCGCTCCGTGATTTATTTCCATATCCAACATCAGGGCTTTCTGTTCGTCATCTATTGAAGGGTCTTCAAGCAATGCATTTGTGAGGATCATTTCTCCAAAAGTTGAAGCAGATTCCGCCAGGGTCATCGGATAGTTTCTGGCGTATGGACGAAGGTCGCGCATAACATGGCTATGAAATGCATGACCGGCTTCGTGGGCCAGAGTAAGCACATCTCCGATCGTATTATTAAATGTCATAAAAATTCTTGATTCATTAGTGAGTAATGATCCTGTACAGAAGCCGCCGGGGCGCTTCCCGGATCTGGGCTCCCATTCTAACCAGTTTTTGTCAAAGACCATTTCAATGAATTCCCCAAGGCCAGGGAAGGCACTCTTGAATGAAGATCCGACAAGTACTTTAGCGTCTTCCCAACAAATACTATTTTGCTCAGAAAATGAGAGTGGAGCGCCGAGGTCATACCAGGAAATCCATTTAGTGCCGATTGTTTCAGCTTTCAGGCGTAGAATTTTTCTAGGCAATTCCAGTTCCGAATATACTGCTTCGAACATAGCGTCAAGGGTTTTGCGTGTGATTGCAGACTGGAAAAGTGCCACATCAAGAAAATGGTCGACTCCACGGTGACGGTTGAGTGTAAGTCGAGTGCCAGAAATAGCGTTCAGGGCCGAAGCCACTACATCTCCTACACTCTGCCACGCTAGATTTCCACCCTCAAATGCGGCCTTCCGAATTCTTCGATCCGGACTTTCCATCAGAGATCTACGCTGTGAAATCGGAAGTCGCTTGATTGTACCATCAGGAAACTCCATATCAAATTCAAGCTTTCCGGAAACAGTATCGTAAAGCCTCCCCCATGCATTGATCCCGTCTATACCCAGATCTGCCGCCAAGATCTCAAGTTCTGGTTTCATCCTCAACTTCGATTCCTCCCGCAACCTGTTTAAAAAATATCTGGCGTCTTCAAAGGCTTCACCTTTTGCGAAAGATTCAAATGCCTCATCCTCGGTATCCTTAACAGCTCTCAGTAATTCAACCTTGAGCTTTGAAAATTCGGCCCCCATAACTGCTAGTTCTGCTTCTTCTTTTAGGTAATCCTCATTATTTGCGTCACACGAAGCCAGGCAATTTATGTATGAACTTAGGTGTGAGAAGCGCCTGAGTATGTCCTCATTCTTCAAGAACACCTCATCCCAATCCTTTTGGTTGGACTCACCCAGGGAAGACAAGAACGATGTTTTCTCTCTGAGATCAGCAATATCTTTCCTTAAATCCTCCTTAAACTTTTTCATCTCTGGTCCTTCAAATTCAGGAAAGTAGCTCGATAGATCCCAATTCATTTTAGTTGTCGTACTTGCTTCAGACATAATCTTATCCTTTCATTGTTTGTAGTGGCGTTCAATTGAACGCCCCAAAAAAATCAATTGTAGATTATACCGTTAAAACCTGGATGTTCGAGAGGAAGGAAATAAATCAGCAACCTTGTAAGAGCCGCTTCCCTTCGATCCTTCGATAGTTCGACGAGCTCGCTACTCAGGACTTAGACAAGCCAGCCTCGAAGAAAAATGTAGCGGAGGACTTCGGTCCTCCACTTATCTTCTAATTATTAATGAAAAAAAATATAGAATTAGGGGTCAAATCTTTTGTTGACAACTTTAACTTAAATAGTTTTCATTTTGGGCTTTTTTATAAATTAAAGAAATTAAAGGGGACGCTTCCCTTTAATGTTATATATGGTCCTAAACTTTGTGTATATGCCCGGGGTTGCAAGAACCGTATTTGCTAACTTACCACACCATATCACTCAACGTGGGAACAAGCCTGAGCCTGTCTTTTTTAAAGACGAACATTGTATTTCTATCTCAGCTGGCTCAAAGAGTACAGCAAATTAAAGGGTCGACGCATCCCATTTTTGTGAGTATTCTCGGATAACAAGAAGACAAATGCCTCATTTCGTCATTGCATTTGATCATCGTGTTTACCAGGCGGGGGAGAAACCTTCAGTTTTTTTGTCGGAACTAACAAAAATACCTGATCCAGGACCTTCAAGCTCTGTTTCTTAAACTGGTTTTTTATTGTAATCTCCTTATCTACTTCTTTGCCCCTACCGAGAACGTAAACCGCTAGATGGTCTTCATTATTTTTAATTGGGTCATTGTTCTTGGAGGATGGATTACAAAAATACTCGGGTCCTCCGGCCGAAGTCGTGACTTTTTCCTGAAATTGATCGTCAAGTGTAATCTGCTTAGATCGATCAAAACCCGTAACAACTTGATAACAAAGGTAGTGATCCAAATTTTTCGGGAATTGACTATTTTTTTCTATTTTCTCAGTAGGTACAAGGAGAGCCGAAAGTTTCCGGACTGTTATTTTGTTTGGTTTAAATTCTGTAAATTGGTTAAGGTACGTGATCTCTTTCTCCGGTTTATCTTTACGAATTCGGTACCAAGTGAGATGCGCAAACTCGTCTTTTTTGCCTGCATTGTCTTTACTAACTGGATTGGCAAAAAATCTAATTCTATCAGGATTTATTTTCTCGGGTCTATAGGGCATAAATTGATCTTGAACACTGACTTCTGGGAGTTTTTTTTCTTTAACGTGAATGTTATATGCTTTGAAATGATCCAAATTAAAAACCGGTGGCGTGGGAGTGGGAGGTTGGGCAAAGGTAGGGTGTGGCCCAAAAATGCAAATCGACAGCAACAGCATTAATACCAAAATGCCCAACCGGAATCTGATCATAAATTACCTCCCTTTCAAATGCTGTTTTTCTGCGTAAATTCTTGCCACTCGATGCCATAACGGCTGAGTATTCTGATTGTTCGACTTCAAATTGTTAGTTTGTTTGATAGTAATATAACTCTAATTTTATGTCAAGGAAAAATGTATAATCAACCAAAAGCGAAAAAACACGGACACACCCTTTTTTAAAACTTTCTTTGTTACTTTTCCAATTTTTCTTCAGTCATTAGCTTTGCAATTTTGCATCCATCGTAATCTTGGCATTTAAAAGGCGGGAAATCGGACATCCCTCTTTTGCGTTTTTGGCCGCCGTTTCAAAGGCCGTCCGATCTGCCCCCGGAATCTTGGCGGTCACGTCAAGATGAATTCCAGTCACGGTCCAGCCAGCTTCCAGCTTTTCCATTGTAAGCGTGGCAGCGGTATTTATGCTTTCGGCAACTATGCCGGCGTTGCCAAGTTGTGCGGAGAGCGCCATTGAGAAACAACCGGCATGGGCTGCCGCTATTAGTTCTTCCGGATTTGTACCGGCTCCATCTTCAAAGCGCGTGCTGAAGGAATATTGAGTATTCGATAAAACACCGCTATCGGTCGAGATCGCTCCCTTACCGCTTTTAAGATCGCCTTTCCAGACTGCCGAGGCTTTTCGTTTCATGATTCCCTCCTTGGTTTTTTGTTGATACGGATACTTTCATCATATCAGAGTCGAATAACCACTTTCCCAAAGTGCGCGCCGCTTTCCATGTAGCGAAATGCTTCCTTACTCTCTTCAAACGAAAACACGCGATCAATCACCGGATGAAGTTGATTCAAAGTTATAGCACTATTCATTGCCTCAAACATCTCACGAGAGCCCACATAGATGCCTTGAATGCGAATATTTTTCATCACCGCAGGCAAGGGGTTGGCTTCTCCTGCTCCGGTAAGCACACCAATCAGACTGATATGTCCTCCCATACGCACCGCGCGGAGTGATTTTGGCAGCGTTCCCACACCGCCGACTTCGACAACATGATCTACGCCCCTCCTACCGGTTATCTCCAATATCCTCTTGTCCCAGTCCGGCGTGGACTTATAGTTTATACCGTCTGATGTGCCCAACTGCTTAACCCGCTCCAGCTTCTCATCACTGCTGGATGTGGCAATCACCCTTGCGCCAGAAATCTTGGCGAACTGTAGCGCAAAGATGGAAACCCCTCCCGTGCCCAGCACCAGCACTGTATCGCCAGGCTTCAGGCCACCCGAGGTGATCAGCCCATTCCATGCAGTTACCGCCGCGCAGGGCAATGTGGCTGCCTCTTCGTATGACAGATGTTCCGGGACGCGTACCAATCCGTCTTCGTGGAATAAAACGTATTCGGCGAGCACACCGTCAATAGCACCGCCCAAAGCTGACTTCGCTTTGCTCTCATCAAGCTGTCCGGATATCCAGGTCTGCATGTAGATGCCGGCGACCCGGTCTCCAGGTTTGACGTGTGTTACGCCATCTCCGGTTTCGACAACTTCGCCTGCGCCATCAGAGCAGGGAACGAGACCCGGGGGAAGATTTCGGCTGTAGGCACCCTTGACCACCAGCAAATCGCGGTAGTTGAGCGATGCTGCTTTTATCTTCACCAGTACCTGTCCGTATCCTGGCTTTGGGTCCGGGCGCTCGGCAAGTATCAGGGAGTCAATACCAGATGCTTGTTTTATCTCAAAGGCTTTCATGCTTCCCTCCTGTCAATTCAATCGAAAATCAAGATAATAACTTACTTTATACACTATATTATTATATTGGGAAAATCTCCCCGAATCGATCTAAGTCACAGTTAATTACTAAATGAGTTGTCGACCATTTAGTTTTATAGGCGACACCATCTTTGTGTTAAGGAAAAAACGGGGATGTACCACTTCTTTAATTACCTGTGACCGATGATAAAATCTATTTAGGTACAACCACTCTCCCAATATTATTGGTATCTGTTCCGAACCAAATCTCACGAGTTGGCTTATTAAAATACATATGTCTAATTGAACCCCCTCCGCTTGGGATGGGAGTTATATCCATGATTGTCTCTGTTTTTGAATCAAAAACTACCAGATTGTTAGGGAATTGCATCGTTTCAACAAACCATATCCGATCACTATCATCTACAGCCATCCCGTATGGGCCTGATTTGTTCCCTGAGGGAGCCTTCCACTCCTTAAATCCTCTGGTCGTGGGATCATACATACCCAGATAGCCTTTTGCATAATCGACGTACCATATGTGACCGTCCGACGTTATGCCGAGGCGCCTTGGTCGCGCATCCTTTCTTGGTAATTCTATCTCTTCTATTTTCAGTGTTTCGGGGTCTATTGTAGCTAATTTGTTACTACCGAATTTGGCTATCCAGGGCCGGGAATTGCTATCTACGACAATGCCATATGGCCTTGCGTGTGAAGTTGGTACTTCAATTAAGTCTATCTTGCCGCTTTTTGTGTTTAAACGTCCGATAAAGTTTCCCGTTTGTACTGTAAACCAGATATGTCCCTTTCCGTCGAATACAAGTGTATGTGGATCACGCGCCCTCGGATCGGGCATGACATATTTTATATTTTCGCCAGTTTTACGATTTAGCCTTCCGATATACCCTTTTAAATTACCGGCAAACCAGATTGTGCCATCTTTTGCTACTATTAAATTATGTGGCCCGGTGCCTTCTTCCAAATTGTAACGCTTAAATTCATAGTTCTCAGGATTAAAGCTCGCAATATAATGACCGACTTGCCCTACAAACCAAACAAGCCCTCGAGGACCAATAAATGGGTCACGCGGTCGCGTGTTATCCCAGGGTACTTTCCATTCCTTGATGTCAACGTGAATTCCTTCATCGCCGAATGCAATAAAAGCGTAAGGCATTATTAATAGGCAAAGTAAGCTCTTCTTTAACATGGTCTTCCGCTTAATATATTAACAATAAAAGAATCAAGATAAAGGGATAAGGTTTCGTTGACAGATTTCGCCCGAATCGTTTTTAACATTTTCGTATGCTTCTATGCCGACTCTGTCTTCATATTTGAGTTAAATGGTTCCTATACTAATAGACCTCAAGCCCGATACACTCCGCCACCCGACTGTTGTAAGATATTATAGTGGAACTTTGACTATCAATGCTATTATTATTATCCGCGATGGGTTAAAACAAATTAAATCTATAGTTAAGACATATCAGCTTCTTTTTTATTAAAGGAAGAAGACCTGCCCATAAGGGAGGTTTCTTCCTCAGGTGGAGTGGAGGATTGGACGTTTACTTGTCATTCATTTTGTGAAACTACTTGACTCTTTTCGTACGATCCTTTAAATATCAGAAAAGGAATTATCCTAGGTGACT
>DASWID010000161.1 GCA_036397855.1 Thermodesulfobacteriota bacterium
GCCCCCCCTTTTTCTTGAAGAATATTTAAAGAACCATCCGGAATTTTCAGTATCTAAATTTGTGTAAAACCATATAGAAATAAAGATTTCCATTAATTTCATGACGGTCAGTGGATTTTTAATAATTCGAAGAGGCTTAGAACCCTATTAACTCGGACTACGATTCGGAAGGTCGTGGGTTCAAACCCTTTCCGGCGCGAATATTCCCCCTAGTACATTTACAATTTACATATAAATTGCCGGTCTTATCTTACTGGCCCTGTCAATTAACTATCTCATTAGAAATCATGAGTAACTTTTGATCCATATCATGGTTTAATCATACAAGAGAGCCTTACGAATCTAAATAAAAGTATTTCGGAAAAGAACATTTCGGGGGTTGAAAATCAGAGGGGAGTTAATATAATTAGAACAAAAAGATTCCAAAAAGCCAAAATGTTAAGTGTAAAGAGGCAATAAATATGAGGATCAAATTTTTATTTATGAGGACGTGGGTAGTATGCATCTCTTTTATAATTTTTTGCTCGTCTATTGCATATTCGGCCACTTGGCGACAATTTGGAGAACTTCCTGAATCTCCAAAATTTGGTAGAACGGATTATTTTATCGAAATAGAGAGCATAAACATAAAAGGAGATGTTAGGAGCGCTTTGTTAAAATCTGTATTTTCTAAACCACAGACATATAACGAGGGAAAGACTTATACGGATTTGTTGAGTTTTGCTCATTATAACTGCTCAAATAGGACTCAGGCAATATCCAGGATAGACGTTTATAGTACGAATGGTGAACTTGTGGGATCAGAAAAACAGGATTTGATTTATGTGCCAATACCCGAAGGAAGTTTAGATGAGAAAATTTATCAATTTGTTTGTAATTATAAGAAGTAGTCCAATTATTGCATATTGCATCCTTTGGTAGGGTATTTTCATCTAACACCTATGATGATCTCTAAAGGAGGAGAAGAGTTGTCGAAAAAGATTAAGTTTATGACGATAATATCAACGTTGTTATCCTCTATTCTATTTCTTACGTATATATCTAAAGCCCAAGATGTTGCCGTTCCAGTGTTGGAACCTACAATAGAAAAGGTGGTTTCCTATCCCAACGAATATGAAGGAAGAAAAATTACGTTACAAGGCGAGGTCTCCAGGTTGAAATTTACTGAATCATTCACCGGGAAACCCTATACTTTATTCGAGTTGGTGGATCCTGAGAAGAATATAATAAACGTTTATGCTGAGGGGCACTTGGGCATTGAAAAAGGTGAAAAACTCCGAATCCATGGGAAGTTCAGCACGGAAAAGAATTATTTTCTGTTTAAGTTTAAAAATGTTGTAAAGGCGAAATCGTTTGAGATCTTAGGTTAACGTGGTGCTTTTACCCGATTAGCAAAGCCAGTATTGAATTCTCTAATTTCTGTTAAATGAAGGTTTTAGGGAGTTTTGTCAGGACATTCCTTTAAGACATTACGGTTTCGTTAGAATTCTTTTGTTTTAGCTGAAGGTCTTTCTTGTCTACTCAAGGCTCTATTTTTTATGAGCCTTCCGATTTCCCAATTTTCTTTATCTACTTCGGTTGGGATTTTTAATGCTGGTATGGATTTCGGGTTTCCTTTTTCATCTATTGCAACATATACGAAATATCCTTCGCAGCAAAACTCTTTCTTACCGGTAAATTTTTCAATCCTGTAAACCTTAACACTTACAACCATCGATGTCTTGCCGGTGTATATGACCTTTCCCTTTTGTTCTATAATATCCCCTTGTTTTATGGGTGTCTTAAAATCTAGTGCTTCAATAGATGCTGTGACGACCTCTTCGTTGCAGAAAAGCATAGCAGCGAGACCGCCGGTAATATCCATGAATGAGACAAGTGTCCCCCCGAATATATTGCCGTAATGATTGGTGTGTGGGGGAAGAACAAGCTCGGAATTAGTGACCTCGGTAGATTCTTTGGCCTTAGATGGTTTTTCCATAACGATCTATTTTGCCCCCTTCTCGTACTAAACGAGTATTCAGAACTACTAGATTGTACTCACTTTAACCAATAGTTTAAGTAATTATTTTGTTTTGTTATTTACGAGCTCAAATTCAAAGTATGGCGCACATTCTCAGGATTCTCTCGAGTTTACTTTTTAATGAACCTTCGGGTTATATTTCATGTCTGCTAGATAAGATTTTACAATTTGACAAATAGTGAAGTTAGATTAATATTAGATCACTCTAATTTTGAAGTTTTATCACTCTAAATGTGCGTCCAGACCATCCGGGGAATTTAGAATGCCGATTTAGAGGGACTGTATTAATATGATTTCAAATTTCTACAACCAGCTTATATGTTTCATCGAAGGAATCAGTGAAAACAGTGAGTTTGTACATTTATCAACCTTTCACACAAAAATCGCTTTCTTGGTACTCGTTTTGTTTTCCTTCCATGAGGTATTTGCGGTAGGTGGTATTTCCAATACAAAGGTTATAGTGCCGAGCACAGAAACGGTTCCTGAAAGGCACTTAGAGATTGAGCCGTTTTTTGGCCTGGTTTTCGTTGATGACGAGGATAATTCGGTTGGATTCGACGCCGGCGGGCGTTTTACTTTGGGTGTAGTGGATAATTTAGAGATTGGCGCAAATGCCGGATATCTTTCCGTTGAAGATTCGAATGTAATAGATCCGGAGGCTAATCTCGGCAATGTAGAGGCTGGAATGAAATTCAGGTTCATTGATGAAGGTGATAAATTTCCGTTCTCGCTGGCCTACCAGGGAGGAATCACATTTCCAACTAGTGGCAGTAACGATCTTTGGGTAATTGAACCTTTCGGCTTGATCCTTACGAAGAATTTCAGCGATTCCTTTTCTTTGGATACGGATATTGTTCTAGCCTTGGTTGAAGATAAAAGTGCAGGATTTGTGGCTGAATTGGGATTTGGCTATTTTGTCAGACCTTGGTTTCAACCCGTGATAGAGGCTGGTTATTCGTTTGAAGATGCGGAAGGTGAAGGTAGTGTTTCTGTATTTAATTTAACCGCTGGATTTACGGCCCCGGTTTCGGAAATGCTGACAATTATTTTTGGAGTTACGCCTGATCTTCATACAAGGAATATAGATAAAGAATTATTGATCACTACAGCATTTACGTTTCTTTTTTGAAGTATTTACGGTTAACAGAGAATAACAATGTGGAAGAAGACTTTAATCCCCCATTCAACCCGTTATTTTGTGGCATGCTAAAGTCCAGCTCGTCACATTTGGTGGGATTCTCATTTCAGTAATGGACCACCGTATTTCTAATAACAGATACAAAACAGTCTTGACGTAGGAATGATTTTCCGTATAATTTAGATTACTCTAAAAACTTATATTGGTCGATCTAAAGATAAAATTAATTAAATCAAATGATAAGTCCGACTGTTGAAGATTATTTGAAGGCAATATATAAGCTTCGAAAGGGGAAGGAAAAAGTAACTACATCTGCCATCGCGGAGAGGTTAGAACTCTCCAATGCAACTGTCACTTCTATGATAAAGAAACTGGCAAAGCAGAAATTTGTAAAACACATTTCCTATCATGGAGTTGTGTTGACAGATGCGGGTGAAAAGGTTGCTGTAAAGGTAATTCGTCGGCATAGGCTGGTCGAGTTATTCTTGAAGGAGATTCTAAAGCTGGAGTGGGATAAGGTTCATGATGAAGCTGAAAAGCTCGAACATTATATATCAGATGAAATTTTAGACAGTATAGACAGGGTCCTCGGATATCCCAAGACCGATCCTCATGGGGATCCTATTCCGACAAAAAGTGGTGATATCGAGAACGTAGATGATAGATATACATTGGCAGATGCAGAAGTGGGTAAAACCTTGGTGATCCACGGCGTTAGCGATGGCGATCCGAAAAAACTCCGCTTCATGTTTAAACTGGGCTTGCTGCCTGGTGTCAGTATAAGCATTAGGAGCAAGACTCCATTTGAGGGTGACTTGGATATTAAGGTTGGCAAATCGCACTATCACCTTCCGTTGGAGGTTGCAAAGAAGATTTATGTAACTCAGCTTGAAAAAACCCTCGATCGGGTAGAGAAGAAGCATTAACTTGGAGAAGAATTAGAGACAATGAAATTTGGTCTAGAGAGAGTCGGTACGAATTTACTACAATACGTAATATCTTTATTTTTATTTTCCGTGCCCGCGAATGCACATATCATCAAGGAAGAGCCTTGGCACCCTGTACCGGCAGCGTATCTTAGAAGCTTATTCTACGCAAACCTAAAACCGATTGATTGGGATCTGATTGAGAAGGATTTTATGACTGTTAATGGGCCAGGATATAAATTTACTTCAGTTTATGAGGCGTTTAAACCCTTAAAGGAATATAGCGGTGAAGATTATGAATCCTTGATAAAAGTTGCGATTGCAAAGAAGGATAGGGTGGCACTTTATGCGATTTCTACTCGAGCCGTTTCACAGTTGATAAGATTTCATTTAGCTAAAGCACAGGAGAATCTTGAAAGGCCCGGCGTCGCACTCGAAGAGTTGCTGAATGCGAGGAGGATTTACCGGGCGTTTGAAAACTTTCTCGAACAAGCCGATCAACCAGCTTACGACAAAATGGGAAGAGCATGGTTGGAGATGTCGAGCAGCACGGGAAGCTCCGGCGTCCTTGGAGTAGGGGTAAAGGATGCTGATCCAAAGAAATTTGAAAATGCACGAAGGCTGGTAGACGATTATTTAATTGATAATTATGAAGCCGAAGTAGAAGGATCTGCTGTTGAGATAACCCCGCTGCCGAAAACGGTTGCTACTGCTAACAATAATGTAAACATAGCTCCTTGGCTGCCGCCTGGTAGTGATTTGAACGATCAGGATCCCCTGCCGCGGTTGGTTCTTAATTTCGAAGAACGGGGTCTCGATGAAAAGGATTTGTTTTTAGTTGCTTACGGGGATATGTTGTTTGACTCCCCCGAAATATTTGGGGAGCCCGCAAGGAGTCTGGGTTTAGCTTGTTCGACCTGTCATAATCGAGGTGACATTAATAAACGATTCTTAATTCCAGGTATAAGTCAAAAACCGGGTTCAGTGGATGTAGACGGCCACTTTTTTAATCATCGGTTTAATGATCACAGGAATGATGCAATAGATATACCGAGTCTAAGGGGCTTGCGTTTTACGGCTCCGTACGGTAGGGACGGTAGATTCGCGAGTCTCAGGGATTTTATACGTAACGTTATCGTAAACGAATTCGGAGGAGAAGAGCCAACTCCGCTCATGCTGGATGCCATGGTTGCGTATATGTTTGAATTCGACTGGCTCCCCTCGAATTATTTAAATCCAGACGGCACCTTAAACGATAAGGCATCGGTGGAGGCTAAGCGAGGGCAGGTGATTTTCAATACTCCCTTCAAAGGAATGGGTGGACGTTCGTGTAGTACGTGTCATATACCTAGCGCTAATTTCATGGATGGTTTGAGGCATGATATCGGATCGGGTGACCCAGCCAGTCCGGGCGCTCGTGACAGCTTCTTTGATACACCCACACTTATAAATATCAAATATACCTCTCCGTATTTTCACGACGGGTCATTAGAAGCTCTTTCAGATATTGTGGAGTGGTTTGACGGACATTATAAACTTGGGCTTTCTAAAGGACAGAAATTGGACTTAACCTCATATCTCGAGGCTGTGGGAGCAGGAGAAGATCCATTCGAGTTATTTGATGAGAAGAACACACGCTTCCTGATGGACTGGAATGAACTCTCTACCTTTGTAAGCACCTTGAATACACTTATACCGGCCCAGGATAAGGTTCACACCGAGCTTCTCCTGAGAACCGTATCGAGTGATTTAAGAGTGGATGCTATTGGTTTGCAAGACCTTAGTCAGGCTCCAAAGGTTTATGCGTTATCTGACAAGCTCGAGGAAATACTCGATGCAGTAGAGGCTGACGATTGGAAGGGTTCGACTAGACTGTGGATGGAATATCAGGAATTGGAAAAGGAATATGGCTCTCAACTTAGGTGATGAAATAGAGAGAAAGAGATGAAAAGATTAATATATATTTCATGTTGTTTTCTTTTATTTTTATTTACTTTCTATTTTAGTTCCTCAAAGGCTGACGCTGGGTCTGATTTGGAAAAACGAAAGCCCCTAGTGCTTGCGTTTATACCACAGGAAAATCCTGAAAAACTGATTGGAGACATCAAGATTATTACCGAGTATCTTGAGAAAGAGATGGGTATACCAGTTAAGGGGTTTGTGACTCAGGATCACGCCGCTGCTGTGGAAGCCCTTAGGAATGGTGAGGCTGATATATCCTTTATGGGTGGATTACCCTATGTCCTTGCTCATGACCTGATAGGGGCAAACGTTATACTTTCTGAGGTTTACAGGGGAAGTCCCACATATCGTGGTCGGATCTTTGTTAGAAGAGAAAGCGGCATAAAAAAATTAGAAGATCTTCGCGGCAAGAGCATTGCCTTTGCCGATCCCATATCAGAGTCCGGCTATATTTATCCACTCGACATATTCGTGCAGGCTGGGCTTCTCAAACCCACTGATGACCCTCAGATATTTTTCGGTACTGTGTATTTTGCAGGGGGTTACCAGCAGGCGATTCAGGCTGTGGCAAATGGTTTAGTGGATGCAGCGGGATCCAGTCAATTTGCCGATTTGCTTTTAACTCCTAATCAACTGGAAAAAATAACCTGGATAGCCGAGTCAAAGCCAATACCTTCTCATTTGGTGTGTGTTCGAAAGGATTTTGATGAGCAGAGGAAAGAGGCTTTTAAGAAAGCTATGTTGAAACTCAATCTACCAGAATATAAACATCTTCTAAGGCATGTCTATAGCCCTGACGGTTACATTGAGGCTAGTCACAAGGATTACGAATCGGTTGAGGAAATGGCCGAGTTATATGGATTCCTTAATAAATAGAGGAGCGTTCAATGGAAGAGATTCCAAATCTAGAGGGTAACTTAAAAAGTTTTCAGAATCAAAAGGCTGTAAATGTAGTTTCACTTAGGAATATAAAGGTTCGTTATACACATGATGGTCCACTGGTCATAGACATCGATCGGTTGGATATACAAAAGGGAGAGCGCGTTGCCGTAATTGGTCAGAGCGGAGCAGGCAAGACCACGCTTTTACGATTGATTAATGGCTATGTCAATCCCGAATCCGGCCTCATAAAGATTTTTGAATACAATAAAGATACGGGACCGATTCGAAACAGGAATCTAAGCCGAAGAATAGGCTTTATCTTTCAGCATTTTAATCTAATTGACCGTGCCACAGTTTTTGAAAACGTATTGTGGGGCAGATTAGGGATGGTTAACCCCTTTTTAAGCCTATTCGGATGGTTTCCAGACATGGATAAGAAAGCAGCCATGAGAGCGATTAAGGAGGTCAATCTCGAAAAACAGGCAGGCCAGCGAACCGATACCTTGAGCGGGGGGCAGTTGCAAAGGGTTGCAATTGCAAGGGTACTGGCTCAGGAGGCTGAGATAATCCTGGCGGATGAGCCCGTAAGCAATCTCGATCCCTCATTGGCTGATGATATTCTTGGATTGCTTGGAGAGGTAAGTAACAGGCATGGAGTAACTTTGATTATGAATCTTCATCAGCCCGCGCTGGCGCAGCGCTATGCTGACCGCATTATTGGATTGAAGCATGGAAAGATCATTCATGATGATGAAGCGAGCTTTCTAAATCCTATTGCCCTTCGTTCAATTTTTGACCCCGGAATCAATACCTCTCAACTGTTTAGTTCAAATGTACAAGAAGAACCTTCCCATTGAAGGTGGAATCCAAGGCTTTGACTACCCGCGCCCAAGATTAATCGATAGTATGTGGCGTGCAGGCGGCCTATTGTTTTTAGTAATTCTTATAGCCTGGGCCTGGTCAGGGACAGACTTTAATATCAAAAAGCTTCTCAACAGTATGCCTCGTATGGCTGAGTTTTTCGGCCGGTTGGTTCCGCCCGATATGACGGTTGCAAAAACGGTATTTGTTTCAACTGGTGAAACTGTGCAGATTGCCTTGTTTGGAACCTTCATCAGCGCCATAGCGTCAGTCTTTCTCGGCCTTCTTGCGGCAGAGAATATTTCGCCGCGCTGGGTTAGTCAACCTATGAAGTGGTTTTTGGCAGTTCTAAGGGGTATTCCGGTAATCCTTTTAGCCCTTATGTTTGTCAGTACAGTGGGGTTGGGACCCTTTCCGGGTGTCTTAGCTATAGCTTTCCATTCTACTGGCATGTTAGGTAAGTTCTATGCTGAGGCGATTGAGAGTGCCAGGAGTGGTCCTCTGGAGGCCCTTGACAGCGTTGGCGCAAGTCTCTGGCAGAGGGTTCGTTTCGGAATTTTAACACAGGTCGGTCCCGATTTGGCAAGAGACACATTCTTTAGGTTCGAATTGAACCTTCGTGAATCATTGGTCCTGGGGCTTGTTGGAGCAGGCGGAATTGGTTTCTACATTCTACTCTACATACGTGCTTTTCAGTATGAAAAGGTTGCAACGCTTACGGTTGTCGTACTCTTGATGGTAGTCATGGTTGAGCAAATAAGTGTTGCTATCCGGAGGAGGTTGAGGTAGCTTTGGATCTTAATAATTCTCATCATAACTCCTTTTCTGGTATGGTTATAGAAGTGATCCTGATATATATCTATAATCTTAGGTTCTGAGAACGAAGTAAATTATCTTTGATCTGGTTTTTACGTTAATGACGGATGATGAAACCAAGCTTAAAAGTTACAGTTACCTTAGTAAGTTATACCCGAAAACAGGAGCATATGTCCTAAATCCGGTTAAAGGCGTATATAGACTGGGTCAAGAATTAGGCTTCGAAGACGAAGAAATCAATGATATCCTTGATTACATTAATAATGAAGGTCTGGCTATCGTGTATTTAAACGAAGAAAAGATCACAATCACAAATAAGGGAATCAGTGCAGTAGAGGAGGCGGAGTTGAATCCCGTGGCTCCTACCAAGTATTTTCCAGCTGTCTTAGGGGTTAGGCATTTTGGTAGATCAGATGAGTCGCAGTTACCTAAACAGTTTTATGAAGCAAAGCATGACACCCAAATAAGTTCAATTAAATACAAGGAATTAAAAAAATCAACAGAGCTGATAAAGGGCTCAATGGATAAATTGCACATCACACCTGAGCTTAAATCCAAACTAAGGGCCGAATTAATCACTATAGATGTTCAAATATCTCAACCGAAACCGGATGTAGATGTAATTAGAGAATGTGTAGGTTCAATTAGGAGTATTCTTGAAATGGCCACAGATAGCTTATTAGTCAGAAGATTAATGAGCCAATTAATCAACCTCTAA
>DASWID010000162.1 GCA_036397855.1 Thermodesulfobacteriota bacterium
CCATTTCAATCATACGTATAATAGTTCATTGCCAATGAAACAAGTGAGAGTAATATGTGTCAAGCCTTGACGGGCTGTTGCCCAAATCCTCTGCTAGGGAAAAAAGTTGACACAAAAAAGCTCAGAAGTGCTATAATGGGAGAAAACCTGAAGGAGGATAAAAACCACCAGCCATGATGAGCTACGAAGACCCACCTCAGAGTAAATTATTTTATATGGGAATCAATATAGATAAGAGGATACGTAAGAATCATCCTCTGAGGAAGATAAGAGAGCTCATAGATTTTGAGTTCATATACAATGAGGTAAGGGATAAATACGGATATAACGGGAATGAATCAATACCACCACCAGTGATACTGAAGTTGATGTTGCTTTTGGTACTTTACAACGTGAGGTCTGAAAGAGAACTAATGGATACGTTATCAGAGAGGTTAGACTGGCTATGGTTTTTAGGATTTGATCTGGATACAGAGATACCGAATCACAGTGTATTATCGAAGGCAAGGAGGAGATGGGGAGAAGAGGCATTCAGGAGTTTCTATGAGAGGGTAGTATGGCAGTGTACTGAAACAAGTTCAGCACAAGTAGTGGAGAGTGGGTTAGTGGATGGGAGGAATATATTTGTGGACTCAAGCCTAATACAAGCAGACGCATCTAATAACTCTGTAGTGGACAGGCAATCGCTTAAGAGGTACTTAAATGAGAGTTATAAGGAATTGGAGAAGAGGTTGGAAGAGGAAGCATCGGAGGAAGAAGTGGACAAGGGAGAAGACGATGGTAGTAGTGGAGGAGTGAACAAGCGATATATATCCACAACAGATCCTGATGCATCGATAATGAGGAGTGGAGGGAAAGCGAAGCTAAGGTATCAAACACACAGAGCAGTGGATGGGGCGTATGAAGTAATAACAGCGACTGAGGTAACACCAGGGGAAGTTAACGAAGCACACTTGATGGTTGAATTGATAGAGTCACATCATAGAAACACGGAGATAGGAGCAAAGACAGTAGTAGCGGATAGCAAGTATGGAACAATAGAGAACTACTTAGTATGTTGGGACAGAGGTATAAGGGCACATATTGCTGATTTGAAGGAGGCACAAGGAAAGGGTGGATTGAGAGGAGGAATATTTTCAGATGATATGTTTGTTTATGATTCAGAGACAGATACTTATACGTGTCCAGAGGGAAAGAAACTGAAGCCCAAGTCAGTGCATATGAATAGACAGAGTATGGATTATGCAGCCTCAAGGAGAGATTGTAGAGTATGCAAATTAAGATCACAGTGTACGAGGAACAAATCAGGGAGAACAGTGAAGAGGCATCTGAGGCAAGAGGAAATTAATTATATGAGAGCGATATCTAAGACCACGTTATCAAAACTAGATATAAAGACAAGGCAGCATTTGATGGAGAGGTCATTTGCAAGGTCAAAGAGATATGGATTTGGAAGAGCTAGGTGGAGGGGGTTATGGAGAGTGAGGATTCAGGAGTACCTTACTGCAGCAATTCAGAATATACAGATACTGATGAAATTTGGAATTGATCCAAGAACGGCAGTATCTAAATTAAAAGAGAGTATGCATGAGAAATTATTACGTTTGATTGCAAATAGAGAGAGATTTTTATGGGAATTTATCTTTAAGTTAAAAGCCGCAGTTAAAGTTGATTTCGTGTTTTCAGACTAACGATCTATCGAAAATAACATTCATTTGAGCAACAGCCCGTTGAGACACGACCCCTAGTTTATTCGTCCCCTTTAATTAAGCGATGATTGGAAAAAGTATCGTGAGTTGCTCATCGGGTATAAGCATTTAACACGTTTTAAAGGATAAATATTGTGAAGTTTCATTATCTTCAATTCTTTCCTTCGTTTAAGCCCTCATCCTTTTATGGTTTCAGGGCCAATACCGAACAGGGAGATTCTTGAATCACTCTCTCAGCAATACTTCCAAGAAAAAATCTCAAGATACCTTTACGTCCATGTGTTGCTATTGCAATTAAATCGATATCTTCTTCTCTAGCAAAATCTATTATTCCTTTCCAGGCATTAGGGGCTACCGTTACCTTAGGTTTTATCACCAAATCTTGAGAAGGGAGGCCAATTGCAATCTCTTGAATTTTCTGCACATAGGGAGCCACAAATGCATTCAGAATTTTCTCAGAAAACCTTTGATAATTATTAAGTTCAAAAACGTAAAGAAGATAAATTTTTGCTTTAAGTAGCCGCGCAAGGTCAATCGCATATTCTGTAACTTTAGTACTCTTTGAATGCAAATCGATTGGGATCAGTATTTTCTTTATACCTATTTTCCTCTTACTGTATTTAGTAATTATTATAGGAACCTGCGACGCCCGTAGTACTTTAATCGTATTACTTCCTAGAGGGTCTTTTTCAACAGATTCATATCCTCTCTTCCCCATTACTATCAAATCTGCCTTTTCTTTTTTCGAAACATCCAGAATCTTTTCGTAAGGGACTCCCTTTTCTACTATTGTTTTGAATTTTATACCTTTCCTTCTAAGTTTCTCCTTGATACCTTCGAGTCTCTTATATGCCGAATGTTCAGCCTTTCTAAACCAACCCAAGATTTCTGTCGGATATTCAGGCAACATATGTTCAAGATAGGGAATAACATTGAGTCCAAAGACTTGTCCGTGTAATTGTATAGCAAGAAACTCTGCATATTTAAGAGCAATGTTAGATTCTTTAAGCCCATCAGATGCCCACAGTATTTTTCCTATTTTATTCATCACAACCATTCCTCCCAAAATTTCATAAAATTTTTTGGATGCTTTATCATAACATAGTTGCTAAACCTATACCAAGGTTGAGATCTTAGGGATTCTCCATCGTAAAGCCATTTCAATAAATAAATTCTAGATGAAAAAAAACAATGGAGTCAAGTCTACAAATGGCAATTGTTCAAAAGAACAACGGGTTAAGTCTTTTGTTGATAAATTTTAATGGATTCCCAGTATTAACGAACGGGTCTGCAATTGATAATTGTTTTCTTATTTTTGCTCTTCCCCAACCTATTTTTTGAATCATCATTGATACTCTACTCATCAAGAAATTCCCCTTTTAAGGTCTCTTCCTTTTTTTCAATATGAATCAGAAGATAAGTGGCGGACTAAATCCTCCGCTAGTGTCTGTTCGCGGCTGGGCTGTCCTCAGTCCTGAGTAGTGAGTCCTGAGTTTGTCGAAGGGTCGAACTATCGAAGGATCGAAGGGAAGCCGCTCCTATTATATAGTCCCCTCTGCCTCCCCTATGTCTCCGGTCTATACACCCTTTAGCAAAGGGGAGAAGCAAATCACAGGGAGAAGGGTCGGGCTTTATTTGTTTGGTTATTTTGATTTTCAAGAAAGGTCTTTTTCTTCGAGAGCCTTTTTTATAGTTAAAAGTTCAATTACTCTGCTTCTATCAACAAGTTGACCTGTTACGTATCTGTGCAAAATACTGTTGATATACGATTGGTACGGTATAGCTTCTAAACTTGCTTTTAGTTTTAACTCTTCCAGAACATAATCTGCCATTCTTAAATTTACATTCCTGGTTTTGTTGGCTTTTTTAATGATTTTTTCTATCTTTTTTCTCGTCTTAGGCGGTATAGGAACAAACTCTTCTGCATGCTTCTCTATTTCTTTCTCAAACTCATCTAGTTTGAATTTATTTTTTGAGCTGCTCATCTTTTTTGGCCTCCCTTTTATATATTTTATTAAATTTCCGACTAGGAAATGCTGTTTTTAAAAAAATTGTCTCACCTTCAATAACGAAGGGTACTGCCCAAATATAGTTATTTATATCAACAATAAAGATATATTGATTATCCTTTTTTGGATGCTCTAATATCTCAATATATTCTTCATTCAAAATTATTTGTTCTATTTCTGCAAATGAGACTCCTCTTTTCATAAATAATTTTAGATTCTTATACTCGTCCCATTTTATCACAATTTAAGAATATGACATTGTGTAGATATTGTCAATTATTTTAGGAAAATATAGTTAATGTTGCTAAGGTGAGGCTTTGGTTATTTGATTATTTTGATTTCCCTTCGCCGCTGGGCTGTCCTCAGTCCTGAGTAGTGGGTCCTGAGTTTGTCGAAGGGTCGAAGTACTCAGAATTCCTTGGGAAGACATTTAAGATTTTTTATTCTCAATCGGTAGATTACTATAGGGTTGTTCGCGCACGAACTTTACAAATAATCAGTTAGGTTTTCAGTGACTTTCCACATTCGGGACAAAAATTGCTTTTCTTAGGAATTCTAGTCCCGCAATTGAAGCAATGCAATGTGTCCTTTTCCGGTGTGGTGTTATAGTATTGCCGATTCTTTTCCAGTGCTTCATTTAATTTTTTGCCAATATCGTCACAGTGTCTTATGACTTCACTGACAAATTCAATTCTGTCTTCTTTTCCCGGAGTAATTATCGTTAGACGGGGGTCTGACCCATCCATTTCGTAAAGGGTCCTGCTGACTTCATCGAGAGGTATGTCTCTGAACAGCTTAAATGATGATGAGTTTCGTAAAATGAGAATTCTCTGGTCTGTGAGTATAAACCAGGAGTTAAAATAGGTGTTGCTATCAATCCATTTTGGAGCCTTGTAAATCGCCCTGTAATTCCTTAGAGTAAGTGATATCTCTTCACCCTGTGATAGATAACTTGATAAGCTTTCTTTCAAATCTTGTGGCAGTTCGGTGAAGTTTTTCGACTCTAGCTTATTTATGAACCCTTGAATAGTGCCAATAAGCGGGGTTATCAATGGTATTTTAGACATATCTGCCTATCAGGACTTCCGCTATTTGGACTGCATTGAGGGCGGCTCCTTTCCTTAACTGATCTCCGACTACCCATAGACTGATCCCTGCGGGAACCGTGTAGTCTTCTCTTATCCGGCCCACCAGACACTCATCCTTTCCCGCCGCTTCAATAGGCATGGGGTATCGAAGGTTCTGGGGTTCGTCCACTACCCGGACACCCGGGAAATTTTTGAGGGCGGTTTTTGCTTCACTTACAGAGATTTTTCTCTCAGTCTCTATATTCAG